>DATHVY010000109.1:0-7653 GCA_035461045.1 Planococcus sp. (in: firmicutes) | reverse complement strand
GATAAATTAAAACAAAGAAAATGACCGCTGAAACTAGCGGTCATTTTCTTTGTGTCTGAGACGTTGTCTCTAGGATGTTATTTTTACTTTCTTTTGCGTCGTTGTCCATTTGCCCCGAGTTGGACTAGTCACCAAATCGTTAAAGGCTAACACATTCAAATCTCTTTGAATGGTGCGAGGAGTGATGCCGAATTCATCGACTAAATCTTGCGTAGTTACAGTCCCGTGTTCATGGATGTACTTATACATATCTTTAATTCGGACAAGCATGCGATCAGTTGTCGGTTTCATGCTAAAAATCACTCCTTCATCTTTATTCCGTGTGGCAAAGACCAGAGGACGAAGTACTGAGGTTTACTCAGCGAGTTAAAAATAATTGCCGTAGACAACTCCTTTTCCAGAAAAGTCTGTAAAGTCTGGTTATCAGACACCTTGATTATAACGAAATACTTGTTAAATTTCCACAGTTTGATGTTATTTTACAAAAACAACACAATTCGTAGGGTTGATGAACAACTTCAATCAGTATAGTAATTTCATAATTTCATATTCCGTTCTAAATAAAATGTAATGTAAATTACTTCCAAATTAGCTGTTTGCATAATATAGAGGACGCGTTTTTCTGTAAATTATCAAAAGAATGACTTATAAACAGAAAATTTCACCAAATTTCCGTGGATTTCTTTAATTTTTTCCTAAAAGGTGTACAATAGCCTTAACAAAAAGGAGGGCGGAAGATGGATTGGCAGTTGGAAGCGGAAAAACGAAGGGATCAAATGATCCAGGAATTGCAGCAAATGATTGCGATTCCAAGTATACTGAGCGAAGACTCTGCAATAGACGCTCCTTTTGGAAAAGAAGTGAAAAGAGCACTTGATTGGTTTATCGATCGAGGAGAGACAAACGGTTTCGAAGTAAAAAATGTCGATCACGTCGCTGCCCATCTCGAAATCGGTGAAGGGCAGGAACTGCTCGGAATCTTGGGGCATGTAGATGTGGTGCCTGCCGGTGAAGGCTGGCAAAGGAATCCTTTCGGCGGCGAAGTGGCTGAGGGAAGATTATACGGCAGAGGAGCCATTGACGACAAGGGGCCGACGATTGCGGCCTGGACGGCTTTGAATATGGTGAAAGATGCCGGTTTCGAGTTTACCAAAAGAGTCCGGCTCATCATTGGAACAGATGAAGAAAGTGGTTTTCGCTGTGTAGAGCGGTATTTCCAAACGGAAGAGATGCCGACAATTGCTTTTGCACCGGATGCGGATTTTCCCATCATCCATGCCGAAAAAGGAATTGCTGACTTGAAGCTGGTACAGCAAGCTTCAGGGGACAAAGGGAATCTGCAGTCGTTTTCTTCAGGTGAACGGACGAACATGGTGCCGGACCGGGCGATGGCTGACCTGATTGGTTTACCGCAAAAACTGCGAGGGCCTTTTACTGATTTTTGTAAAGCTTATGGTGTACAAGGGACAATTAATGAGGAAAACGGCAATTCAAAATTGATCCTATTCGGCAAATCGGCTCATGCGATGGAACCGGATCACGGCATCAATGCAGGTGTGTTGCTTGCATTGTTCTTAAAAGAGCATACTGAGGGCCAAGGCTCATCATTTTTATCATTCATTGCCGAAAAGTTTTATCAGGATTCACGCGGTAGAAATATAAACTTGGACTTCTCGGATGAAGTGTCAGGGGATACAACTTTCAACCCGGGAGTTATGCGCTATGATGTTGATGGGCAGGCAAGCATTACCGTCAGCATGAGATATTCGGTCAATTATCCTTTGCGAGAGAAACTATCCGGTATGGCTATTGAAGGATTTGATTATGAAATGCTCTCCAATTCTCCTCCTCATTATGTGGACGAAAATGATCCATTCATAAAAACACTTCAAGCATCTTATGAAAAAATGACAGGTGAAAGCGCCGACCTTCTGGCTATCGGAGGCGGCACTTATGCAAGGGTTCTTGACAAGGGAGTTGCATTTGGAATGCTGTTCCCTGGAGAGCCGGACCTGGCCCACCAGGCAGACGAATTTGTAGACATCAACAACATGGTAAAAGCCACAGCGATATACGCAGAAGCGATTCATCAACTGGCTTGTAAAAAATAAGGAAAGAGGGATTTGAATGGACTGGATTTTGCATAATGAACAATTTGTGAAAGAAGAGGATTTAAACATATCCAAGGAGGATCGTGCCTATCAATTCGGAGATGGCATTTACGAAGTGATCCGTGTGTATGAAGGGGATTTGTATACAGCTTCAGAGCATATCGATCGTTTTTATGAAAGCGCAGAAAAAATTAAAATCACGGTTCCTTTTACAAAAGATGTATTCCATAAACTTTTATACGATTTGGTTGAGAAGAATGAAATCGATACAGGACAAGTGTATGTGCAGATTTCAAGAGGGGTATCGATCAGGCAGCATCATTTCCCAGAGTCCTCACCACCGGTTCTTGTCGCTTATACAAAGCAAGTGGAGCGGCCAATGGAACTGATGAATGCCGGAGTAAAAGCAAAATTCATCGAAGACGTCAGATGGCTGCGATGTGATATCAAAAGCTTGAATCTTCTTGGCAACATTCTTGCCAAACAAGAAGCGTTTGAAGAAGGCTGCTACGAAGCGATACTGCACCGCGGAGAATTGGTAACAGAAGGTTCATCGTCAAATATGTACGGCATTAAAGACGGAATCCTATATACTCATCCCGCAACAAATTTGATTCTGAACGGCATCACACGAAGAGTGATTCTGCAATTATGCCAGGAGCAAGGCATCAAGGTGCAGGAAACAGCCTTCACGAAAACGGAAGCACTCGGAATGGATGAATTTTTCATGAGTTCAACTACCGCTGAAATCATGCCGATCGTCGAAGTGGACGGGCATAAATTCGGAACAGGTGCACCTGGAGAGCTGACAGTGAAACTTCAAGGAGCTTTCGAATCCAAACTGAAACTCGGCGTTAAATCATAAAAGTGGTCGGCGAAAGCCGATCACTATTTTTTTGCGCAGAAATAGATGGTAAACTGGGAGGAGGCTGATTTTGATGGACAAACATTATTTTGTTGGCATTCCGGTTCCGCTGGATGTTGCAAAGCACCTGGCCGAAACCAGGAAGGGCTGGAACTTGCAAAGCCATAAAATATACAGTTCCCCTGAAGATATGCATATCACGCTTCTATTCATTGGACCAGCATCTGAAGAACAGATCAGTAGATTGATCGATGAGTTGTCTCAGCTAAAGCATCCCCAATTCACCTTGACGGTCAAGGGAGTGGAAACTTTCGGAAACCCTACGACTCCAAGAGTGGTTTATGCAGCGATTGAAGCGGAGCCCCAACTGTTCGAGCTGCACCAGGAAATCATTGAGGCATCCAAGCTTAAGGATTTGGTTGGAGACATTAAGAGCCTTGTTCCTCATATTACGTTGGCAAAAAAATGGGGGGGCGGAGAACCTTTTCGAACAGAGCTTGGAATTCGACCGGTTTCTTTCAAGGTTTCGGCTTTTTCAGTTTTTGAAATTCAGCCACAACAGCAACCTAAATATAAACCAATCAGCACCATAAAGCTTGAGGGAGAGACCTAATGAGAACGGTTTTTATCATCAACCCATTGGCCGGCAACGGCAATTCAATGAAGAAATGGCAAAGATTTAAAAAGAACATTTCGTTTCCTTTTGAAGAGTTTGTCACCCAATATGCCGGCCATGCGATTCAAATCGCATCTTCTTTTGAAAGTTTGCAGGAGGAAATTCTCTTGATCGGATTTGGCGGGGATGGGACACTACGGGAGATTATTGCAGGAGCGGCAGGAAATCCGAAGGTGATCGTCGGATCGGTTGCTGCAGGTTCTGGCAATGATTTTTCCAGAAGTTTTCAATCTTTTCGCAGCGGCCAGGAAATCAAAAGGTTTTTGCAGGAGCCAACAGCGAAACCGCAAGATCTAGGAGAACTCAGAGACGAAACCCGATTCAAGTTCGTTAGCAGTTCTGGCATCGGATTTGATGCAGAAGTGTCTTTTTTGGTTAATGAATCCCTTGCGAAGGTGTGGTTAAATAGATTCCGTGCCGGAAAACTGGTTTACTTGTTGTATGTTATTAAGACACTGATCAAGTTCGAGAGATTTGATCTGCAAGTGGAACATGATGGCAAAACCTTGTGTTATCAAGATGTTTGGCTTGCAACAATCTCAAATCAACCGTATTTTGGTGGAGGCATGGCCATTTCACCGGATTCAAAAACCGATGACGGACTTTTGGAATTGACCGTTGTGCACGGCATTTCTCGAAAAAAGCTTCTGTATGTATTCAGGACGGTGTTTAAGGGCACACATATGAGGTTTAGAGAAGTAGCGCACATGAGTGGCAAAGAATTCGGTCTGGTTACGGACCGGGTGGTTTACAGACATGTCGACGGGGATTATGCAGGAAAAACCATAGAAGGCAAAAAAGTCGATTATTTTATCAGTGAGAAGCATTGGAAATCGATAATTTATAATAGAAAGAGGATGCAGAAATGAGAACTCGTTACAAACCATGGGCGGCTGAATTAATAGAAGCGAACCCTGAAATTGTTATACCGGATCCAGAGAACCAAAAAGGCCAATGGAAAACCGTATTTGGCAATAACCAGCCGCTGCATATCGAAGCCGGCACAGGAAAAGGCCGGTTTATAATCGGAATGGCGAAAGCGAACCCGGACATCAATTACATCGGCATAGAGTTGTTTGACAGTGTGATTGTCAGCGCTCTGGAATCGGTGTTGGAAGAGGAAGGAATTTCGAACTTGCGGTTGCTCAAGGTTAACGCAAAAGATATCACCGACTTCTTTGCAAAAGCTGAGGTGGACCGGCTGTATTTGAATTTCTCCGATCCATGGCCGAAAACACGTCACGCGAAAAGAAGACTGACTCACAGCAGTTTTCTGGATATTTATGGAGCGATTTTGCCGGATAATGGAGAAGTTCATTTTAAAACCGATAACCGAGGACTTTTTGAATATTCACTCACCAGTATTTCCGAGTATGGTATGTTATTGAAAGATGTATCGCTGGATTTGCATGTCAATGAGCCGGAATGGAACATCATGACCGAGTACGAAGAAAAGTTTTCCAAAAAAGGTCAGCCGATTTACCGGCTCGAGGCGCAGTTTACAGCAAACTAATTTCTGGGAGGAATAGGGGATGGACAATTTTCAATTTCACGACATGAAGTTAACTTGGTTAGATGGGGGAACAACTTTCCTGGATGGCGGCGCGATGTTTGGGGTAGTGCCAAAAGTGGTCTGGTCAAGCAAATATCCGGTCAATGATAAAAATCAGATCGAACTGCCGACGCATCCCATTCTGGTTCAGTATGATGGGCACAACATCATCATCGATTCCGGTCTGGGTTCCGGGAAATTGACGGAGCGGCAAATGCGCAACCTTGGGGTTTCTTCTCAATCCCAAGTTGACAAAGATTTGGAATCTCTCGGTTTAACACCAGAAGACATTGATACAGTCTTGATGACTCATCTGCATGGGGACCATGCTGCTGGACTGACAAAATGGCAGGGCGAAGAGTTGGTTCCGGCATTTCCGAACGCGACAATCCATGTATCTGCGATAGAATGGGATGAAATGCAGCAACCTAATATCCGGTCCAAAAACACGTATTGGAAAGAAAATTGGGAACCGATCGTCGGGCAAGTCCAGACGTTCGAGAACCAGAAAACCTTGTTTGGTGCCTTTACCATGATACATACAGGCGGCCATTCCGATGGCCACTGTGTCATCAAAATGGAGAGTGGAGGAGAAACCATTCTCCACATGGGAGACATTATGCCGACGCATGCCCATAAAAATCCACTATGGGTGCTGGCGTTTGATGATTATCCGATGGCTTCGATCTACGCAAAAGAAAAGTTGATGAAAGAAGCATTGGCAAACGGCTATTATTTCAGTTTCTATCACGATGCTTTTTTCCGTATCATCAAGTGGAATGAAGACGGCAAAGAGGTTTTGGAATCACTTCAATACAGAGAAATGTAAAAAGGAGCCCGCGGGCTCCTTTTTTTTATAATTTCGTCACTTCAACGACAGCGCCAGTATATGCATCTGCCAGAAATTCGAATTGCTCGAGTTCGTCTTGGCGATGGCGTGTGATGCCGCCTTTATAGACTTCAGTCGTTACAGCGTGCTGGCTGTATGGTTCAGTGTTCATAAAAATCCATGAACCGTCGATCGGTCCTTCTACTTTAAAAGACTTTTTCACTGATTCCAAAACGTCATCAGCCGGGTAGAGAGTTTGTTTCCGGTCATAAACTTCTTTAATAATGATTGCAGAAGCCACACCGGTGGCAAAGCCGATTATCAAATCACGATTCTTCAATGGAAATCCCTCCTATTGTCATCTCCATAAATTGTAACATAAAGAATTCCAGGAAAGGTACTGAGAAGAGTGTGGGGATTTCGTTTCGACAGACGAAATATAAAGGTGGAAATATTCCGATAAAAGCACTAAACTGAAAGAGACATAATCTTTAGGAGGAATTTTCCCCATGAACAAAGAGACATTGGATTTATTCAAAACGTTAACTGAACTGCCTGGTGCCCCAGGAAATGAACATGCAGTAAGAAAATTCATGAAGCAGGAATTACAAAAATACTCCGATGAAATCATACAGGATAATTTGGGGAGCATCTTTGGTGTGAAGCGCGGCAATAATGAAGGACCCCGTATCATGGTGGCCGGACACATGGACGAAGTCGGTTTCATGGTCACACAAATCACCGATAACGGCATGCTCCAATTTCAGCCGCTTGGAGGCTGGTGGAATCAGGTAATGTTGGCCACTCGTGTAGAAATCATGGTCGGCGACAAAAAGGTGCCGGGAGTGATTGGTTCGATTCCTCCTCATCTGTTAAGTGAAGAATTGCGCAGCAAGCCGATGGATATCAAAAACATGCTGATTGATATTGGCGCAGATGATAAATCAGACGCTTTGGCTATCGGTATCCGCCCGGGCCAGCAGATTTTGCCGTTCAGCCCGTTCACGCCGATGGCAAACGATAAAAAGATCATGGCAAAAGCATGGGACAACCGCTATGGTTGTGGACTTGCAATCGAACTTTTAAAAGAGTTGAAAGACGAAAAATTGCCGAACGAATTATTTTCCGGAGCGACAGTGATGGAAGAGGTTGGGTTGAGAGGTGCACAAACTGCGGCCAACTTGATCAAACCGGACTTGTTCTTTGCATTGGATGCAAGCCCTGCGAATGATGCCACGGGCGATAAAAACGAATTCGGCCAACTAGGCCAGGGAACGTTGCTGCGAATTCTCGACAAGAGCATGGTCACGCATCGCGGAATGCGTGAATTCATTTTAGACACGGCCGAATCCAATAACATCCCTTACCAGTATTTTGTTTCTCAAGGCGGAACTGACGCTGGCCGGGTTCATACATCAAACGAAGGGGTGCCGAGTTCCGTTATCGGAATTTGTTCCCGTTATATCCATACATCAGCTTCGGTCATTCATACGGATGATTATGCTGCAGCAAAAGAACTGTTGGTCAAGCTGATCAAAACTGCAGACAGAACCACACTGGAAACAATTAAAGAAAATGTCTAAAAAATGCCTTCGGGCATTTTTTTTATAAGGTGGGAAA
>DATHVY010000108.1:0-1560 GCA_035461045.1 Planococcus sp. (in: firmicutes) | reverse complement strand
TTATAATACTTCACAAAGACCGCCATGCACTAGAGAAAGGCAGTGGAACGATATGAAAAAAGAATTAGTGACAGAAAGCATCAATCTTTTTGTCGAAAAAGGTTTCAGTGCAACTTCCATACAGGATATCGTCGATACACTCGGGGTTACAAAAGGTTCCTTCTACTATCATTTTAAAAGCAAAGAAGCGCTTCTTATGGATATTCATCTTCAATATATAGACGATCTGCTGAGAAGGCAGAAGATGATCATTGAAAACGAAAAAACGGCAAAGGACCAAGTTGTTAAAATGGTGGAATTGATTATCCACGACATTGAAGAGCAAGGTGCAATCGGGCGAGTCTACTATCGGGAAATCCGGCATTTGACTCCTGAAAATGCTGCAACGATCAGAGGCAAACGTGCCGAATTCCGGGATAATATTGAAAAAATCCTGAAATCCGGCATCGCTTCGGGAGAATTCCGGAAAAATCTGGAACCGAAAATGATCACGTTCGCCATTTTGGGCATCACCAATTGGAGCTACCAATGGTTCAATCCGAACGGAAATTTATCTGTGCGGGAGCTTGCAGATATGTACACCGATTTTATTTTGAACGGCATTCAAGAAGGCGGGAAATAAAATTCGGCTAGTTAATAGAAGACTCCAAGATGGCCTAAGTCTTAATGGCCGTCTTGGAGTCTTTTGATGTTTTCGTTGGATTCAATTCGTGGTCCATGAGAAATTGCTTTAACTCCAGCCCGCCGCGAAACCCTGTGATTGCACCGTTTTTGCCGATCACCCGGTGACAGGGAATATAGACCATAACGGGGTTTGCGCCAATGGCTCCGCCGACTGCCCGGACTGCCGCAGGACGGTTGATAAGGGCGGCGATTTCTGAATACGAAACGGTTTTTCCGTAAGGAATCTGTTTTAATGCTTCCCAAACTTCAAGCTGAAATGGGGAGCCCTGAACATCGATGGGCAAACGGAAAGATTGGCTGCAACCGGCGAAATAGGTTTCCAGTTCCTCGAGATAAGGCTTCAAAGAAGAGTGATTCTCAGTGATTTGGGCTTCAGGAAAACGCTTCTTGAGTTTTTCTTGAACCTCGCCCACTGTTTGCCCAGGAGAGCCGATATAACAAAGTCCTTTTTCCGTCTTGACGGCAACCAGTTTCCAATTTTCGTGATGCAGAACACTCCATTCCAAATGAACCGGATCATTTTTCATTTTCGTTTCTCCTTCCAGTGTTTTTCTCTCTTCAGTATATACTTTATTGACTTTGGAGTGATATCGAGAGGGGCAGTAAAACATGAAAATGTATTTTCAGAATCCGAGAGTAAATTGTCATTAAATTATTTTTTTTTTGATAATATGAAGAAGGTATAATAAAAGAAAAGCGAAAGTTGGGGATTGGATGGCTTTTACGGATTTAGCGATTGCAACGAAAGCAAAAATTTTACCGATTCAGAAAATAGCAGAAAAAGTCGGAATTTCACCTGATGCATTGGAGCTATACGGCAAGTTTAAAGCAAAAATTGATGTGAATGCACTGCCTGCGGCTACAAACCTTGGCAAA
>DATHVY010000107.1:0-12320 GCA_035461045.1 Planococcus sp. (in: firmicutes) | reverse complement strand
CACGACCTGTTCACGCCGATCTTCGCAGTGAGCCGTACATCCGGCTGGCTTGCGCATATCCTTGAACAGTATTCCGATAACCGTCTGATCCGCCCGCGTGCCGAGTACATCGGACCGGGAATGCAGAAATACGTTGCGGTTAACGAAAGATAAATTAAAAAATTATAGGAAATAGGGCTGCACATTGTGCAAGCCCTATGACTTTGACAACAGGAGGAAACAATTAATGACTAACGGCGAAAAAATCACAGTAGAAAACGGCGTTTTAAACGTCCCTAACAATGCAGTAATCCCATACATCATCGGTGATGGAACTGGGCCCGATATTTGGTATGCAGCTTCACGCGTACTTGAAGAGTCAGTAAACAAAGCATACAATGGTGAAAAATCGATTGTCTGGAAAGAAGTTTTAGCTGGACAAAAAGCATTTGATCAAACAGGAGAATGGCTTCCTGAAGAAACATTGGACGTAATCCGCGACTATCTGATCGCAATCAAAGGACCATTGACTACACCAATCGGTGGAGGGATCCGTTCATTGAACGTAGCACTTCGCCAGGAATTGGATCTTTACACTTGCTTGCGTCCAGTCCGCTATTTTGATGGCGTACCTTCACCGGTTAAACGCCCTGAAGATACGGACATGGTCATCTTCCGTGAGAACACTGAAGATATCTATGCTGGAATCGAATATGCTAACGGCAGCGATGAAGTTAAAAAATTGATTGCTTTCCTAACTGACGAAATGGGCGTTAAAAACATCCGCTTCCCTGAATCATCGGGTATCGGCATCAAGCCGATTTCAGAAGAAGGAACAAAACGCCTTGTGCGCGCTGCGATCAACTATGCAATCACTGAAGGCCGCGAATCATTGACGCTTGTTCATAAAGGGAACATCATGAAGTTCACTGAAGGGGCATTCAAAAACTGGGGCTATGAAGTTGCAGAGCAGGAGTTCGGCGACAAAGTATTCACATGGAACGAGTATGACAAAGTAAAAGATGCAAGCGGCACTGACGCTGCAAACAAAGCTCAGGAAGAAGCACTTGCTTCAGGTAAAATCCTGATCAAAGATTCGATCGCTGACATTTTCCTTCAACAGATTCTTACTCGTCCAAGCGAGTTTGATGTTGTTGCGACAATGAACTTGAACGGTGATTACATTTCAGATGCACTTGCTGCACAAGTAGGCGGAATTGGTATCGCTCCTGGAGCAAACATCAACTACGATACAGGTCATGCGATTTTCGAAGCAACTCACGGAACTGCTCCGAAATATGCTGGACAGGATAAAGTAAACCCTTCTTCTCTTATTCTTTCAGGTGTATTGATGCTTGAACACCTTGGATGGGCAGAAGCTGCGAAATTGATCACTGAATCAATGGAGAAAACGATTGCTTCTAAAGTTGTAACTTATGACTTTGCCCGCCTGATGGACGGAGCGAAAGAAGTGAAATGTTCTGAGTTCGCTGACGAACTAATTAAAAACATGTAATACTTGAGAGGGGGGAATCCCCCCTTTTTTTATATAAAAAAATCGATGCAAAAGGAGAGTTTTTTATGACATTCATGCGTAAAAAAATTTCGGTTATCGGCTCTGGATTTACAGGTTCCACCACCGCTTTTCTACTGGCACAAAAAGAATTAGGCGATGTGGTATTGGTTGATATTCCTCAAATGGAAGACCCAGCAAAGGGCAAAGCACTCGATATGGCAGAAGCTGGCCCTGTTCAGGGGTTTGATGCACGCGTGACGGGTACTGCGAATTATGAAGATACAAAAGACTCTGATCTGGTCATAATCACTGCAGGAATTGCTCGTAAACCGGGGATGAGCCGTGACGATTTGGTACAAACAAATCAAAAAATCCTGAAATCTGTTACTGCTGAAATTGTAAAGAACTCCCCAAACAGCACGATTATTGTGTTGACCAACCCAGTAGATGCGATGACTTACACAGTATTCAAGGAATCCGGATTTCCGAAAGAGCGTGTGATCGGCCAGTCCGGGGTTTTAGATACAGCCCGGTTCCGGACGTTCGTTGCCCAGGAATTGAATGTGTCGGTAAAAGACGTCACCGGATTTGTATTGGGCGGCCACGGAGACGATATGGTTCCTTTGGTGCGTTATTCATATGCAGGCGGAATTCCATTGGAATCGTTGATCTCAAAAGACCGTTTGGATGAAATCGTTGACCGAACACGTAAAGGCGGAGCCGAAATAGTGAATCTGCTAGGAAATGGGTCCGCGTATTTTGCTCCTGCGGCTTCGATTGTCGAAATGGCAGAAGCGATTATCAAAGATCAGCGGCGCATCCTGCCGGCCATTGCTTTTCTTGAGGGCGAATACGGTATGGAGAGTATTTACTTGGGTGTTCCAACGATTCTTGGGGCGGGTGGCATTGAAAAGATCATCGAGATCGACTTGAATGAATCAGAAAAAGCAGAGCTGAACAAGTCAGCGGAATCCGTTAAGGCGGTCATGAAAATATTGACTTAAAGAGGAATCGAGCTGGGAGAAATCCCTGCTCGATTTTTTGGGGTTTAATTGATACTATAAGAGTATCAAGAAATCTGGGGGGGAAACGTATTGTTGCTTGGGAAGAAACGTAAATTGGGCCGCAAAGTTGAAGATATGGCTCCGGGAGAAAAATTGAAGCTCACTGAAAAAATCGAAGACAAAGATCTTCTGTTGTATTTAGGCTTGACAAATGATGGGAATCCTTTATACATCCAGCATGACTTCGCTTCTCAAACAAGTTTTGAAAAACCGGTCGTACCGGCAATCATGCTGACCGGTATTATCACTTCGGCTGTCTCTAAATACTTGCCGGGACCGGGTTCTTATATTAATGAACAAAGGCTGAAGTTCTTAAAGCCGGTATATCATTATTCAACAATCGAATTCCTGCTCGAAGTGATCGAAGTGGACGTGAAAAACAACGAAGTCACGGTCCGCATAGAGGCTACGGACGAAAAAGGAGAGAAAGTGGTTGAAGGGATTATTATCTCAAACCCTCCACAATTGCAGAACCGATTGACGACTCAGGCAATGGATAACTTCTAGACGGTTTGAGATGGGGGTTTCAAACTGAATGTGGAGGCTGTTAACATGGCGAAGACTATTTTGATTATCGAAGATGAACATCCGATTGCCACTCTTTTGTCTTATAATCTAAAGCAAGCCGGCTATGAAACACTCGTAGCGAATGATGGCAAAGAAGGGTACAACCTGGCTCTTTCGGAAAAGCCTGACTTGATCGTTCTCGATTTGATGCTTCCTTCCATGGACGGTGTGGAAGTCTGCAAATCATTGAGACAGGAGAAGCTGGATATCCCGATCATCATGCTGACGGCCAAAGACGATGAATTTGATAAAGTTCTCGGATTGGAGCTTGGAGCGGATGATTATATGACAAAACCGTTCAGTCCCAGAGAAGTGGTAGCGCGGATAAAAGCAGTCCTGAGGAGATTCGATAACTCCAGGGTCATCAAAGCGGATCCGTCTTCTCCTTTGGAATACGGCAACTTAAAAGTCTATCCTGAAAGATTCGAAGTCTTCCTGAACGATGAACAAATCGAATTTACACCAAAAGAATTTGAACTGCTCGTTTATTTGATGGAAAACAAAAATCGGGTATTGACCCGTGACCAGCTGTTAAGCGCAGTCTGGAAATACGATTTTGCAGGAGATACCCGGATTGTGGATGTCCACATCAGCCATCTGCGTGAAAAAATTGAAGAGAACAGCAGAAAACCTTTGTTCATTAAAACAATCAGAGGTCTCGGTTATAAATTCGAGGAGCCGAAAGCAGGATGAATACATTCCGCAATCGCTTACTTGGTACTATGTTGATTTGGATGGGAATTCTGTTAGCTGGCCTGTTGATTACCATTGGCCAGCTTTTTCCAATTTATGCCGCGACTGATGATCCACAATTCATTTTGATATCTTTTACCGTGATTTTCATTGTGGCCATGGCCATCTCCACGGTCATCGGACACCGGATCATCAAAATACATGCGCATCCGATCGAAAATGTTACAGAAACGGCGCAGGAACTTGCCAAAGGAAACTACCGGGCGCGTGCTTATGAGCACGGATTCGAGGGAACGGTTCAGCTGAGTTCGACCATCAATGTGCTCGCACGGAACCTGCAGGAAATCACCGCCATCAAAGAAATGGAACAAGAGCGCTTGAAAACCTTGATCGAAAACATGGGAAGCGCATTGATCATGATTGACCGGCAGGGAAAAGTCTCTTTAGTAAATAAAACATTTTTGAGTGAGTTTGATTTATCAGATGAGGAACTTAAAGACAGGCATTACAAAGAACTGGAAATTCCGGTGAGATTGAAAAAATTCATTGACAGTGTGTTCATGACTGAAACACCTGCACGAAATCAGTTGGAATTCAGTGCTGGGATTCACACGAAACATATTGAGGTTTATGGAGCCCCGGTCATTGGCACCCATGAAAGATGGCTTGGGATTGTAATCGTTTCGCACGATATTACCGATCTGAAACGTTTGGAACAAATCCGCAAAGATTTCGTCGCGAATGTTTCCCATGAGCTGCGGACGCCAGTCACTTCAATCAAAGGCTTTTCTGAAACACTGTTGGACGGCGCTTACAAAGACACGCCCACTTTGTTGTCATTCCTGGAGATTATTCAAACGGAAAGTGATCGCCTGGAGATGCTAATCAAAGATTTGCTCGACTTGTCCAAAGTGGAAAAAGCGGATTTCAGAGTAGATGCCGTATCCACGGAGATGAAGACGGTCATTGAGCGGGCAGTGGAACTGGTCATGCCGAAAGCGGAAGAAAAAAAACTTGCGTTGAACACTCAACTGGAGCCTCTGATCGTCCATGGTGACAGCAATCGCTTGATCCAGGTGATGACCAACCTGCTTATCAATGCGGTGACGTATTCCCATCCGGAGACGACCATCACGATTCGGATGTTTAAGCAAGAGGAAAATGCGGTTATACAAGTGGAAGACCAGGGTATTGGTATGGAAGAATCGGAAATCGGAAGGATTTTCGAACGATTTTACCGCATCGATCGCGCACGCAGCCGGAATTCCGGTGGAACAGGGCTGGGCTTATCCATTGTGAAGCATCTGGTTGAGGCGCATAATGGTAAAGTGCAAGTCGAAAGCATCTTAGGTAAAGGCACGACATTTACGATTTATTTACCCTTGGGTACTTAATATAGGAGGAACATATGAATAATCTATCATTTGTGCCGGTTATCATCGGCACGGACATCAACGCTTATAATATGGCGATATCATTTCATGAGGCATATGGCATCAAACCGATTTTGGTCGGTAAAAGCCCACTTTCTTTCACTTCATTGAGCACAATTACGGATACGATCGAATATCGCGATGGTCTGACCGATCCTGAACAGTTTGCAGAAGTCATGATTGAAATGGCTGAGAAATTCAAGCAAGACGGCAAAGCTTTGCTGCTGGTCGGAACCAATGATTTATATGTACGTCTGATCATAGAAAACGCCTCAGTGCTAAAGGATTATTATCTATTCAACTATATTGATGAAGAGTTAATGAACCAGCTCCAGGTGAAATCGAACTTTTATAAATTATGCGAAGAACATGGAATCGATGCACCGACCACTTTCTTTTATGATTGTGGAAGTGAAACTACTTTCGATGAAGATATGATGTATCCGGTCATTGTTAAACCGAGCAATGGCATCGAGTATAATAACAATAAATTCCAAGGCCAGCAAAAAGTTTATAAAGTGGAATCGGCTGAAGAATTGCAAGAGGTGATTCGCAACATTACTGAAAGCGGCTATCAAGATGAACTGATCATTCAAGACTTCATCCCGGGTGACGATACATACATGTGGGATTCAGTGATCTATGCCAATTCCAAAGGGACAACGCAACTAGTGACATTTGCTCAAGTTGTACTCCAGGAACACACGGTTACTGCAATTGGCAATTATACGGCATTGATCACACGCTATGATGAGGAATTGATGAAAAAACTTCAAGGCTTTTTGGAAGCCGTCGGATATCGCGGATTTGCGAATTTCGATTTGAAGTACGATGAGCGCGACGGCAAGTTTAAGGTGTTTGAAGTGAACATCAGGCAGGGGAGATCCAGCTATTACGTGACCGCGCTGGGCCATAATATGGCGGAGTATTTTGTCGATGATCTTGTGCACCAAAAAGAAAAGCCAGTGACTTATTTAAATGAAGACTATTTGTTCACCGTAGTTCCAAAAGCGGTGTTGAAAAATTTCGTAGACAACAAAGCGGTCCAAAAAGACATCCGACGCCTTTTGAAATCTGGCCAATACGGCAATCCACTGTTTTACAGCAAAGATAAACACTTTAAGCGAAAACTCTATCTACTCGCACGCCAATTCAATTACTATAAAAAGTACAAAAATAATCAATGGTAACTTAACACTGCCTTAATAAGGGCTTAACAATCGGGTGGTATCTTAAGTATGAAGCCCCCCTTCAACCATAGAACAAAAAAGAGCCTCATGAGGGCTCTTTTTTGTTGCTGAGATAGTTTTTGATAACGCGCCTTCATTTCTTTTCTTTTTGCCCGCGTGGTAAAATGAATGGAATGACGGCTTTTTTGATGAGAGGGGTATTTTTTTGGCTAAGAAAATTTTATTATTGGACGGCAACAGCTTGGCATATCGCGCATTTTTCGCTTTGCCGCTGTTGACCAACGAACACGGAATCCATACAAACGCAGTTTACGGATTTACGATGATGCTGCAAAGAGTATTGGAGGAAGAGCAGCCAACACATATGATTGTGGCTTTTGACGCAGGCAAGAGCACTTTCCGTAATGAAACCTTCAGCGATTATAAAGGCGGGCGACAAAAAACGCCACCGGAACTTTCAGAACAATTTCCATACTTAAGAAAACTGATTGACGCTTACCAGATCAAGCATTATGAGCTCCCCAACTACGAAGCCGATGACATCATCGGTACATTGAGCCTTCAAGCCGAAAAAGAGGGCGATGAAGTGATTGTGATCTCAGGAGACAAAGATATGACGCAACTGGCTTCCGCTTCGACGACGGTTTACATCACCCGCAAAGGAATTACAGATATTGAGAAATACACAGTCGACCATATCAAAGAGAAGTACGGGCTGACTCCATTGCAAATCATTGATATGAAAGGCCTGATGGGCGACTCCTCAGATAATATACCAGGCGTTCCCGGTGTTGGAGAAAAAACCGCTCTTAAGCTGCTCGCAGCGCACAATTCGGTCGAAGGCGTGTATGAAGCGATTGAAGAGCAAAAAGGGAAATTAAAGGAAAAGCTCCAAAACAATAAAGAACTCGCGTTTATTTCCAAGCAATTGGCGACGATTGAACGAAACGCACCAGTGGAGATAGCGTTGGATGAATTGGCCTATTCAGGGCCGGATCAGGATGAGTTGGTAAAAATCTGGAACGAACTCTCTTTTAAAACGCTTCTTCAAAAAATGGAGTATACGAAAGAGGAGACGGTCAAAGAAGATTTGAAGTTTGAAGTTCTCTCGAAAATCGATCCTGAAATTCTTGAAGATGAAATGGCGGTTCATCTGGAATTATACGATGAACATTACCACACGTGTGATCTGCTTGGCGTTTCGCTTGCTACTGAGGAGAAAACATATGTGATTCCAATGAAAGTGATTGAACAGTCGGAGGAGTTCCAGGCGTGGTTCCGCGATCCTTCCAAAAAGAAATTCATGTCGGATTCCAAAGCAGCCACCGCAGCGTTTCTCCGGGTGGGCATCGAGCTGAAAGGTGTTCATTTCGACTTGATGCTGGGCGCTTATATCGTGAATCCGTCACTGACTTACACCGATTTGGCAAGTATCGTCCAGGAATATGGCTATACGGAAGTCTCGACGGGAGAACAGATCTACGGCAAAGGAGCCAAAAAAGCGGTTCCTGAAGATGCTGTTTTGCATGAGCATATTGCCAGAAAAGCCCGGACAATTTGGCATGTCCGTCCGATCGTCATGAAGAAGCTTGAAGAAAATCAGCAATTTGATTTGTACAACGATCTGGAATTGCCGCTTGCCACGGTACTCGGCAAAATGGAATCCCTCGGCGTGAAAGTTGACCGGAATCAATTGTCGGACATGGGCAAAGAATTGTCCGGGAAACTGGAGAAAATTGAAGCGGAAATCCATAGTCTGGCTGGAGAAGAATTCAACATCAATTCTCCAAAACAATTGGGGTTGATCCTTTTTGATAAATTGGGCTTGCCCGTTTTGAAAAAAACCAAGACCGGTTATTCGACGGCGGCGGATGTGTTGGAGAAGTTGGATGGACAGCATGAAATCATCTCTCACATTCTGTTGTATCGCCAGCTTGGCAAGTTATTATCCACTTATATTGAAGGGCTATTAAAAGAAATACACGAAGATGGAAAAGTGCATACACGCTTTCAGCAGGCTTTGACGACAACAGGCAGGCTCAGTTCCACCAATCCGAATTTACAGAATATCCCTGTGCGCCTTGAGGAAGGACGTAAAATCAGAAAGGCTTTTGTTGCTTCGGAACCTGACTGGGTCATGTTTGCAGCCGACTATTCTCAAATTGAACTGCGGGTGCTGGCACATATGTCACAGGATGAACGGCTTATCCAGGCGTTCAAAGATGATCAGGATATCCATACCATAACGGCGAGTGATGTTTTTCATGTAGCTGCCGAAGAAGTCACGAGCAACATGCGCCGCGCTGCAAAAGCAGTCAATTTTGGCATCGTTTATGGAATCAGCGATTATGGCTTGTCCCAAAACCTGAATATCACCCGTAAAGAAGCGGCCCAATTCATTGAGCGTTATTTGGCGAGTTATCCGGGGGTGCAAGCGTATATGGATAACAGCATCAAGGAAGCGAAGGCCAATGGATACGTGAAAACACTGATGAACCGGAGACGTTACCTGCCGGATATTACGAGTTCCAATTTCAATCTGCGGAGCTTTGCCGAACGTACGGCAATGAATACCCCGATTCAGGGAAGTGCTGCGGATATTATTAAAAAAGCGATGATCGATATGGACACTGCATTGGAGCGCGAAGGACTCAAGTCCAAAATGCTGCTGCAAGTACACGATGAACTGATTTTTGAAGTGCCGCCAGAAGAGTTGGAAAAACTTCAGGCACTCGTGCCTCAGGTCATGGAGGATGCCGTGAAGCTCAATGTTCCATTGAAAGTCGATTATGCCCACGGATCCACTTGGTATGATACTAAATGATGGGAGAGATTTTTGATGCCTGAGCTTCCGGAAGTGGAAGGGGTTGTCCGGCAGATCCGTCCAGTATCTATCGGAAAGCGAATCACGGATGTCCACGTTTCGGACGTGATTCGCCTGTCCAAAAACAGTGGAAAAGAAGCCATTATTAAACGTATGGCAGCGGACGATTTTATCAGCCGGTTGAAAGATGCTCAAATCATTTCTGTTGAGCGCCGAAGCAAGTATATCTATTTTACGATGAAGAAAGACGGGGAGTTTTTATTCGTCAATCATCTTGGGATGTCGGGTGCCTGGTTTTATGTCGATCAGCTTTCTTCTATATATGAAGATAAATTCAGAAGGCATGTACACGTCGTATTGGAATTGAGCGACGGGAATAAACTGGCCTATTCGGACATTCGCCGATTTGGTGAAATGCGGGTATTAAAGGAAGAAGGGGATTTTCCGCCGCTGTTGCTGATGGCGCCTGAACCATTTGAGGAGATTGCACAGGATCACTTTCTCAATCTTTCCGAAAGCCCGAAATACAAGAACAGGGCCATCAAAGAAGTGATCATGGACGGCCAGGTCATTTCAGGATGCGGCAATATTTACGCGACAGAAGCGCTTTACAAAATGAAGATCCACCCGAACCGTTCCGCCGGACGCATCAGCCGAAAGCGCAAAATCGAGCTGTTCGCGGTAATTGTCACAATTTTGTTGGAAAGCATTGATGCGGGAGGCAGCAGTATCTCCGATTACCGGGATATCAACGGAGAATCCGGGACCATGCAAAACAGATTTCGAATGTATGGAAAAAAACATTGCCTGGATTGTGGCAGCGAGACTCGAACCCTGAAAATTGGGGGCAGAGCTTCTGTCTATTGTCCGGCATGCCAAAAGTGAGGGTTCGCTATGATTATCGGATTGACCGGCAGCATTGCCAGTGGAAAAAGCACAGTAAGCAATATGTTGAAAGAACAGGGGTTTCCGATTGTTGACGCCGATCTGGTGGCAAGGAAAGTTGTAGAACCCGGATCAGAGACCCTGCAAAAAATTTCAACGGAATTCGGATCCGAAATCATTCAAGGGGATGGCTCCTTGAACCGGCAGAAAATGGGCGAATGGATATTCAATAATCCGGAATTGCGAAAGAAATTGAACAACATCATCCACCCCGCGATCCGCAAGGAAATGCTTCGGGAGCGGGATGAATTGGTCCAAGAGGGATATGAGACGATCATCATGGACATTCCTTTGTTATTTGAAAGCCAATTGCAGCATTTTGTCGATAAGATCCTCGTCGTCAGTGTTTCCGAAGAAAATCAGCTGATGCGTTTAATGGAAAGAAACGGTTTGGCCGAGTCCGAAGCCCGGGCAAGAATCGGGTCTCAATTGCCGATGGCCGTGAAAGTGCAAGGAGCGGACGCAGTAATTTTCAATGATGGAACAATCGAAGAAACAAAGCAGCAATTGATGGAAATACTCTCAGAATGGGCTGCCAATAAGTAAGATTAAATTCTGTTACCCTTTTAGGTTTCCTCCAAAGCAAAATGTGTTATACTATATATCGAATTGAAAATATAAGTATAACTTATTTGATGGAGGACTAATATATGACAATATCTATTGCAATCAACGGATTTGGCCGTATTGGCCGTATGGTTTTCAGACAGGCTATCCTAATGGATGATGTAAAGATTTCGGCTGTTAATGCGAGTTACCCAGCGGAAACTTTGGCTCATTTAATTAAGTATGACACAAATCATGGTATTTTTGATGCAGAGGTTAGCTCTGAGGAGAATGCATTGATCGTCAACGGCAAACGGGTTGAACTTGTCAGCGAGCGTGATCCACTTAAACTTCCGTGGAAAGACATGGAAATCGATATTGTCATTGAAGCAACAGGCAAATTCAACTCGCGTGAAAAAGCGGCTCTTCATTTGGAAGCGGGCGCGAAAAAAGTCATCTTGACAGCTCCTGGAAAAAATGAAGATGTCACCATTGTAATGGGTGTCAATGAAGAAAAACTGGAAATTGAAAAGCATCATGTAATCTCCAATGCAAGCTGCACAACAAATTGTCTGGCACCGGTAGTCAAAGTGCTGAACGATGAATTTGGCATCGAAAATGGCTTGATGACTACTGTGCACGCTTACACAAATGATCAAAAAAACTTGGACAACCCGCACAAAGATCTGCGCAGAGCCCGCTCTTGTGCACAATCGATTATTCCTACATCTACGGGAGCTGCGAAAGCGCTATCAGTTGTTATTCCTGAACTCAAAGGCAAGCTTCACGGCATGGCTTTGCGCGTTCCGACGCCAAATGTCTCGTTAGTGGATCTTGTTGTAGACTTGAAGCGCGATGTGACAGTGGAAGAAGTGAACGCTGCGTTTGTAAAAGCCAGTGAAGAAGGCATGAATGGCATCCTGAGTTTGACGATGGAGCCGCTTGTATCAATCGACTTCAACACGAACCCGCAATCGGCAATCGTGGATGGACTTTCGACAATGGTTATCTGCGACCGCAAGGTAAAAGTTCTAGCTTGGTACGACAACGAGTGGGGCTATTCGGCACGCGTTGTGGACTTGATGAAGAAAGTCGCAGCAGAAATGACTGCTAATATTGCATAATCAATAATTATGGACGCCTTCCCGGTTTATGGGGAGGCGTTTTTGCTTGTTGAAAATAGTTGTAACGATACTCCGCAAAAATAGCTCAGCTTCATTCCCCAAGCCCCAAAGCTGCATATAAAGGGAAGATTAATAATTGTAGCTTACAAGGCTAAATTTATTTGAAATTGATAAAAGTGCTCATACCAATGAAGGTAAGCGTTTTCATGGTTTCCAGTTAATTTATTTGAAGAAAATAAAGTTAAATTCATTGCATTTACATGTAATCCATTTTATACTATGAATCGTAACTTAAATCGAGTTACAAGCTTCTTCATTAAGAATCATTAATCGGGGACGCACAGCAACAAACTTTATTCACATGACTGCTTAAAGGGTTAGGACCTCTCTGGACTAACTTTCCCCCGTGGTAGTCAACTTTGAATATTTTGCGCTTGAA
>DATHVY010000106.1:0-11215 GCA_035461045.1 Planococcus sp. (in: firmicutes) | reverse complement strand
CACCAAGATTTCAGTGAAGATACGTACCGCACCTTGATGGCAGTCGATAGTGCCGTGATGATTATCGATGTCGCCAAAGGAATCGAGGCGCAAACGGTCAAGTTGTTTAAAGTATGTAAAATGCGGGGAATCCCAATCTTCACGTTCATCAACAAAATGGATCGTCAAGGCAAAGAGCCGCTTGAATTGATGGAAGAATTGGAAGAAGTTCTTGGCATCCAATCTTATGCCATGAATTGGCCGATTGGCATGGGGAAAGAATTCCTTGGGATCTATGACCGGTTCAACAAACGGGTCGAGCCTTTCCGTTCCAAAGGAGATCGGTTCATGGAAATTGATGAATCAGGCAATCTGAAGGAAGACCATGAAATGAAAAAGACTTCCTATTATACACAGGCGATGGACGATATTGAGTTACTGAATGAAGCTGGCAATGAATTCTCCATTGAACGTGTGAAAAAAGGGGAATTGACTCCAGTTTTCTTCGGCAGTGCATTGGCGAACTTTGGGGTGGAAACATTTCTGGAGACGTATCTTCAGTTTGCCCCTCCTCCTCAACCGCGTATCACGCAAGAAGGGGAAATCATCAACCCATTGGAAATGCCGTTTTCCGGTTTTATCTTCAAAATTCAAGCAAACATGAATCCTGCTCACAGAGACCGGATTGCATTCGTTAGAATCGTTTCTGGAAAGTTTGAAAAAGGCATGAACGTGACATTGGCCAGAACAGGAAAATCCTTCAAACTCTCTCAGACCACTCAATTTCTCGCAGACGATCGGGAAATGGTCAATGAAGCGGTCGCGGGTGATATTATCGGATTGCACGATGTGGGGAATTATCAGATTGGTGACACCATCACTAGCGGGAAGAAATTCCAGTTCGAAGAATTACCTCAGTTTACTCCCGAGTTGTTCGTTAAAGTGACGGCTAAAAACGTCATGAAACAAAAGCATTTCCATAAAGGAATTCTGCAGCTGGTTCAGGAAGGCGCAATCCAATATTACAAGACATTGCATTTGGAGGAAGTCATTCTAGGGGCAGTCGGCCAGCTTCAATTTGAAGTATTCGAACATCGCATGAAAAATGAATACAATGTAGACGTCCGCATGGAGCCAGTCGGCAACAAAATTGCCCGCTGGATTGAAAATGAAGAAGAAGTCAAAGAATCCATGTCAAGCAGCCGCTCGATGCTCGTGAAAGACCGCTACGACAATCTGGTCTTCCTATTCGAAAATGAATTTGCCACAAGATGGTTCCAAGATAAAAATCCACAAGTAAAACTCTATAGCTTACTATAATCAAAAACCCGCATTTTGCGGGTTTTTTTATTAAGGAAAAAACGAATCATCCACTTCGGAAAAATGAAGTTGTATAATTAATTGATAGGAATGAATCATGGGATTTGTCCAATTCGTGAACAGGAAGAATTAAGTTTGCGGTTCATCTGTTATTTACATATGATAAATGTATAAGTAAAGAGAGGGTTTGGAAACCAATGAAATTGAGCGACTTTTCCATAAAACGGCCGGTATTCACGTTAGTCATCATGTTTTTAGTTCTTATTTTAGGGGCTGTATCGTTTTCACGAATCCCAGTAACGCTGATTCCCGAACTGAATCCGCCAATAGGTGTAGTGGTGACCAATTATCCTGGAGCCAGTCCGACTGAAGTGAGCGAGAAAGTTACTCGCCCATTGGAATCCAATTTGTCGACTCTTCCAGGCATTGAATCCATTCAATCTTCTTCTCAAGAAGGATCCAATTTCATCTTATTGGAGTTTGGTTGGGATATCGACATTGATGATGTTCAGTCGGACATATTGCAAAGAATTGACCAAACCAACATTCCAGATGATTCCGGTTCACCTCGATTTTTGAAATTCGATCCCGCACAATTTCCTGTGCTTCAATTATCCCTTCGTGCCACTGATCCCAATGTGGATGTCCGGTTGCTGGCAGAAGAGCTGGAAATTGAATTGCGGCAGACCGAAGGAGTCGCCAACGTCAATATTTCTGGTACTTTGATAGAGGAAATCCAGATTTCGCTTGACCAGGAAGAACTTCAAGAGAGAGGTTTGGACCAGTCGGATATTGTCCAGGTAATCCAGGCTAACAATATTTCTTTGCCCGGTGAGCCGATCGAAACGGAAGACGGACGCAATCTGACGACCCGTATCGTCAGTACGTTGACCAATATCGATGACATCAGTGATTTGGTCGTGACAGTAGATCCGCTGAGCGGTGATGATGTCACCATCAGCGATGTGGCCGAAGTGGTTCTTGGAGAGCAGCAGCGCAACTCGGAAACCCGTGCCAATGATGAACCGGCGGTCCTATTGTCGGTCCTTCAGGAATCAGGGGCTAACACGGCTGATGTTTCAGATGCATTTGCCGAGCGGTTGGAAGAACTGCTCGAAGAAGAACAATTTTCCAGCGTTATTGCAGATGTGTTGTTTGACCAGGGAGACTATGTTCAGATAGCAGTGAAAAATATCGGGCAAACGCTTATCTTCGGTGGATTGTTTGCGATGCTTGTTCTGTTCTTTTTCCTTCGGGGAATCAAGAGCCCGATCATCATCGGAATCGCCATTCCGTACTCGGTGATCGTGACTTTCGTTCTAATGTACTTTGCAGATTTTGCATTGAATATCATGACGCTTGGGGCATTGGCCCTTGGTATTGGAATGTTGGTTGATAATGCCATTGTCGTCATCGAAAATATTGAACGGCATTTAGGCATGAACAAAACATCGAAACAGGCAGCTTCAGACGGAGCAAAAGAAGTTGCTGGAGCCATTACAGCTTCCACATTGACAACCATCGCCGTATTTGTTCCGGTAATTTTCATCTCCGGCTTGATCGGGGAGATATTCTTTGAATTTGCTTTAACCATTTCCTTTAGTTTATTCGCCTCATTGGCGGTGGCGTTGACCGTCATCCCGATGTTGGCTTCCAGGATGCTCAAGAAGCCTACCGGGGACATAGAAGCCCGTTATCGCCGCTCTAGGGGGATCAAGAACTTTGTTCGTTCCGTTAAATGGGCGTTAAGGCACCGTTTGGCAGTTCTGTTCTTGGCCCTGTTGTTCCTGGTTGCCGGAATTTTTGGCGCACTTCAAGTCGGGACGGAGTTTCTCCCGGCTACAGATGAAGGATTTGTCAGCGTTTCCGTAGAGCTTGAAAACGGTGCTTCCCGGACAGCTACAGAAGCAGTGGTCAGCAGGATAGAAGATGAGTTGAGGCAGGAAGAGGATGTGGACGTCTACGTCAGCCTCATTGGCGCATCACAGCAAGGACAGGCCCAAGGCTCCTCTGCTTCGAACACTGCGGAAATCTATGTGAAGTTGCTCTCGCTCGCAGACAGGGACCGTTCTGTCTTTGAGTTTGTGGATGAAGTGCAGCCACGGGTTCTCGAAGAGATCGGCGAAGAGGCTGAAGTCAGCTTTAATTTGCAGACTGCTGCGGGCTCCACGCCCAACTCGTTGACATTCACTGTTACAGACACGGACAAGGCAAGGCTGGATGATGCAATTGAGCAGATCAATTCTGCCCTTGAAGAACTGTCTGACGTGACCGAACTGACGAATGATCGGGAAGAAACCATTGATGAAATTCAAATGACCGTGAATAGGGAAGCCGCCAATGAGCAAGGCTTGGTTCCGGCACAGATAGCCCAGACGGTCAATAATATCACTCGAGGCGTTTTTGCGACGCAGGTTACGACGGAAAACGAGGATGTCCTGAGCGTATTCGTTGAGTATGAAGAAGGCGACCGCGACACCATCGAGAATCTCAGTGCATTGATGCTGCGCACCCCGTCTGGCGGGTTTGTGGAGTTGCAGGAACTTGCCGATATCGAAATCGCTCAGGGACCAGTCAGCATCCGCCGTGTAGATCAGGCGGACAGTGTATCATTCAATCTGCAATACCGTTCCAGCCGGACGCTTGGTGAGATGTCGACAGAGGTGGACACGGCGATTGAAGAACTGAATCTGGATCCCAATACGGCAATATCGTTCGGAGGAGACAGAGATCTGTTTGAAAGTGCGATCGACGATATGACATTGGCCGTATTGCTTGCAGTTGTGCTCGTCTATCTCGTCATGTCCGCTCAATTCGAATCGTTCAAATATCCGTTCGTTATCATGTTCACAGTTCCGTTGATGGTGATCGGGGTATCCTTGGCATTGTTCATAACGCAGACCCCAATCAGCATTACCGCTGTTATCGGAATACTGGTGCTGGTCGGCATTGTCGTGAATAATGGAATCGTGCTGGTCGATTATATGAATAAACGTAAACTATCAGGGTTAACGTCGTATGATTCCATTCTCACTTCAGTTCGCGACCGTTTGCGTCCGATCCTGATGACAGCATTGACAACAATTCTTGGATTGACGCCATTGGCGCTTGGAATTGGAGAAGGAACTGAGATCAACCAGCCGATGGCCATTGCTGTCATCGGGGGATTGATCAGTTCTACCTTCCTAAGTTTGTATGTGGTGCCGGTGGTCTATAGCTTGTTTGATCCGGAAACTAGGAAGATGAACAAAAACAAACCTGCTACAACTGAAGATAAATAAGAAAACAGGACCTTGCCACTAAACTGGCAAAGGTCCTGTTTTTAACTGCATGAGATTTTCACTGAAATATATTCTTTCGTGTATACCCTCAGAAAATAATGGAATTTTGCGAATCACTGATCAGGTGAAACTGTTCTTTCTTTTCATTTGGATTTTCTGCCGTTACAATCAAATGTAGCGAACGAGAAGAAAGAGGTGAGCCGCATGCTGCTTTATGCGATTACAGGATTATTCAGCCGGGAAGGCAGGAACTCGGCAGACGCCCTGGTCTTGCTAGCCCAGCAAGGGAACGAAGAAGCTTTATACACATTACTGGATTCCTATTCCCCCTTCATGAAGAAAGTGGCGGCTCAAGTCTGCAAACGATTTGTCGATCAACAAGATGAAGAATACAGCATCGCCCTTTCCGCATTCAATGAAGCCGTTGAGAAATTTGATCCTGATCAAAATTCTTCCTTTCTAACCTTTGCCCATATGGTCATACGCCGGAGGATCATCGACTTTATCCGGAAGGAAAGTCAAAGGGATGAATTGATCCACGATTTTACCGCAAGCGCTCACGACGAGAAAACGCGCAATTGGGTGGAGGACCAAGTTTCAATGGCCAAGTTCAATTCTGATCAAGAAGCGGAGTTAAGAAAAGAAGAAATTATGCAGTTTGCCCAAACGCTCTCCGAATACGGAATTAGTTTCCAGGTGTTGGCAACAGTGTCGCCAAGGCATGAAGATGCCCGCAGAACGTCGGTTCAGATAGCCCAGCTAATCGCGGAAACAAACGAATATAAAGAGTTTTTGCTGGAGAAAAAAAAGCTGCCGATCAAAGAAGTTGAGCAGCTGGTGCAAGTATCCAGAAAAACCATTGAAAGAAATAGGAAATACATAATTGCAGTCGCGCTGCTATTGCTCAGCGATTTGGATCATTTAAAAGACTATGTAAAGGAGCGGTTACTATGAAGCGAGTGCAAAAAGGAATATGCATGGAAGTGAAGGAAAACCGCTCCGTATTTATGCTTGGCGATGGACAATTCGTCCATGGCGAGCCGGTCGGAACTACCGGTATAGGGGAAGAAAGTTTATTCTATCCTGTGGCAACTAAGTCCAAACTCAAATTGTTTCCGATAATGGCCCCCGCACTAGCTGCAGTTGCTGTATTGGTGCTCATGCTCACGGCAATCCTGCCGCAAGGCAATGCCTACGCCTATGTACAAGTGCAAGTGAATCCTGGTGTTGAAATCGGAATGGATCAGGATAAACAAGTCATTTCCGTGAGAGAATTGAATGAAGATGGCCGGAAATTGATCGAAGAATTAGGAGAATGGGAAAATCATTCTTTAGAGGAAATACTAAACCGGGTCCTGGAGTTGGCGCCAGTTGAGTCGGCAGATGAATTGACGATTACCACGGTATCCGAAACGGATGATTCAACAATCGGTAAAGTTGTGGAAAAAACTGTTCTTGCAGCAACGGCGACGTCGCTGAACCGCAACATGAGTATCCTTTTGAAAACAGCAAGCCAAAAGCAGCGAGCGCAAGCTGTAAAAGAGAATATCCCAGTAGGGCAGTTGGTGAAAGAGTCCAAGCAATTGACCAATCATGCGAAACCTGAAAAGGGATCCAAACAAAAAGAACCGCCAGGACTAAAAAAGCACAATGAAGATCCGCCACTATCCGATATTCCTCCAGTTAAAACGAAGCAGGAAAAACAACCGCAACCAGCAGTTAAAGATGATTCAGAAGAAAATGGCAGGGATGAAAAGCAAGAGAAAAATCCGCCGGGCCAGGAGAAAAAGAATCTCGCCCCGGGCCAAATCCAAAAACAGGAGAACCCTCCAACTGGCCAGGAAAAGAAAAAAGGCGGAACCGAAAAACAACAGCCTGATGCGTCAGAAAGTGGAGAGAAAGAGAATAATGGAAACAAAGAAAATAAGGGAAATAAAGGAAATGGGAACCAAAAAGATTAGAGGAGCAGCCTTTCCTCTTTTTTTTGTGGGCTTGCAAATTGGCTTATTTTAAAATTAGCTTTCTTTTTGCTTGTTCTTTTCTTAGAATAGGAAGATAAGAGAAGGCCGAAAGGAAGTAACACCCTATGATCAAATCATTTCAAAGAATCCGTACAATGACGCCGGCTCAAGCGATCGTTTCATATTATTTTCTGGCGATTGCATTTTCATTTATGCTGCTCAGACTTCCGGGAGTCCATCAAGAAGGCGTGAGGCTGTCATTCATCGATACATTATTTACAGCAGTCAGTGCTGTGAGTGTCACCGGACTTACCGTAATCAACGCATCTGAAACGTACACTGTGTTAGGTTATGTTATGCTCATATTTATCCTGCAATTAGGCGGAATCGGGATCATGTCCATCGGTACGTTCTTTTGGCTGATTCTCGGGAAAAAAATTGGCTTGCGGGAACGCCAATTAATCATGGTGGACCATAACCAATTTAATATGTCCGGAGTAGTTAAACTGATCCGTGAAATCATTAAAATTCTCTTGTTGATCGAATTGGTCGGGGCTATTGTGTTAACCATCTATTTCACCAAGTATTATGACACATTCAGTGAAGCGTTAATCCAAGGTATATTCGCATCGGTCAGTGCTACTACCAACGGCGGTTTTGATATTACGGGCCAGTCGATGCTTCCTTTTTTCAACGATTATTTTGTTCAGGTTATTACGATGCTGCTCATTACAATGGGAGCAATCGGATTTCCGGTACTTATTGAACTAAAAGAGTTTCTGTCTAATAAAAATAAAAATTTCCGTTTCTCTCTCTTCACTAAAATTACGACCGCGATGTACGGCATTCTCTTGGTAGTTGGAACATTTGGCATCTGGCTGATTGAAATTTTCAATTCTTTCAGGGGGATGGCCTGGCATGAAAGTTTTTTTGCGGCGGCATTCCATTCCGTTTCATCTCGTTCAGGCGGGTTAACGACATTTGATATTACCCAGTTCCACGAAGCGACTGAAGTATTCTTAAGCGCGTTGATGTTTATCGGAGCATCTCCCAGCTCTGCGGGGGGCGGAATCCGGACGACAACATTTGCATTGGCACTGTTATTTCTAATCAATTTCGCCAGAGGCAAAAATAATATCCAGATTTTTGGAAGGGAAATTCAGTTGATCGATGTTTTCCGCTCTTATGCAGTCATCATTCTGGCGTTCTTCATGGTACTCGTAGCGACCATGGCATTAATTATCACTGAGCCGCACGCCTCCGCTGTCCAAATCGTTTTCGAAGTTACATCAGCGTTTGGAACGTGCGGGATGTCTTTGGGCATCACAGACAACTTATCGACCACTGGGAAATTTATTATCATGGGACTAATGTTTATCGGGCGTGTCGGCCTGATCTCATTCCTGTTCACAATTGGCGGCAAGTCTGACCCGACCAAATTCCATTATCCTAAAGAACGTGTGATCATCGGATAATCCGAAAAGGCGCGGCTGGCTTCAGCCGTGCCTTTTATTGCCAAATGGACTATAATGAGTGTAATTGAAGCAATCAATCGAAAAGAGTGGATACCATGAATGAAGATGTGCGTCAGTCATTGAAGTTATTTATCGTTTTATCAAGAGCCCATAAAGCCATATCAGAACAAACCAATCAGTTTTTTCAGGATAACGGCGTAAATCCGACTGAATTTGCGGTGCTGGAGCTTTTATATCATAAAGGAAAGCAGCCGCTGCAAAAGATTGGCGGCAAGATTTTGTTGGCCAGCGGATCGATTACCTACGTGATAGATAAGTTGGAAAAGCGCGGGTACATTATCAGAGAGAACTGCCCGACCGACAGAAGAATTACCTATGCTGAAATATCCGAATCCGGTAAAGCATTTATGGCGAAAATCTTTCCTGAACATGAGGAAAAATTGCATGAACTGACAAACAGTTTAAGCAAAGAAGAAAAAGAACAAGCTATTGAATTAATGAAAAAGCTTGGCTTATCGATTAAAGATCTTTCATATTAATAGCAAAGGGCCCTCCATCAAAATGGAGGGCCCTTTGCATCAGTTTAGCTTGTACTTAATTTCCTGTACGCTGAATCGTTTCGCCCATTTGGATAAAGTCCTCAGTGGCATTTACATCTGCACTATCGAATATTGTTAAGCGTGCAATCATGTCTTCGGTTTGAAGGGTGATTCCTGTAACAGTCCCTTCTGCGCTAGGAACAGCATAAGAGGAGGATTGAACAAATTTCGACTCATCAAGAGCCGTTGTTTCGCTCACTTCAGCGTCAGCATTTACGGCTTCCAACGTCTGTATTGTGACGCTTTCAGCTGATTCAAAATCAATGTCTTCAAGTGAGAAAGTTTCGATTCGCATAAAGACGGAGTCGTCCTCTTCCAAATATAATGAGTCTTTGTTCGGTTCTTCAGCAGTCAATGCATATCCGGGAAGAATATAAAGTTCAAACGATTGTTCATCACTGGCAGTCAATGTACCTTCAGCATCGGCCGAATCAGAGCCTGAGCCGGATTCTTCCCCTTCTTCGGTATCCTCTGTTCCGGATTCATCCGTATCCTCGGTACCCTCTGTCTCGGTTTCTTCATCCGTTGCCTCATCAGCTGGCACCTCATCATCGCCTGCGTCTTCCTCCGCTTCTTCGAATGTATCTTCTGCGGTTGTATCCGGTTCATCCTGAGCTGGTTCGTCAGTGCCGCATGCTGCCAATAACCCACCAATCGATAGGATTGAAGCTGCTAAAAATAATCTTTTACTCACGTATAATTCCCCCTTTATGGTAGTTGACGTTCATGGCCGTATAAGTGTTTCATAATTATGGAATCAATTCAGCTCTTTTCCTTTTATAGAGGTGCTCAGTCAGGTGTAACAGGCGCTTTATTCGTGTATAATCATTTTGGTGAACAGCCCTTGATGATATTGCCAAGGTCCAATACATATTCAAAAGGAGAATATTCTATGAAAGACTATGACCATATGCTCGAACAGTTGAAAGCAGGAGAACTTTCTTCGTTGGAAGTCCCTAAAGAAGAATTCCTGGATTTTCGCTCCATTTTAGTTAAAAGAGCCGATTTTAAACATTTTCGAGGGACAGCCCATCATTTTGGGAGAACTGTCTATACCTATACAATAGAACCATCAAAATAATAGACAAGAGAAATTGCCTTGTCACACTCATACCTATGCAAAAACTCGTCATATTAAATTTTTTCGAAAATAATGTTTAACTATCTGCAAAGAAGGGCAAAGTATACTTGAACACAGCAACATTCTCATTTCCCCCTTTTGTGGTCGGTCCTATTAATGGACTGGCCTATTTTTTTTGCCTCGAGTGAATGAAATATCAGAATATTTTTGCTAAACTGAGTGAGAGGGAAAGGAGTGCAATACATATGAAGGTAGGATTTATCGGTACAGGAGTCATGGGCAAGAGTTTAGTCCAACATCTTTTAAAAGAAAATCATGAAGTTTTTATTTATACTCGGACCTCGGCCAAAGCTGAAAGCCTTGTGGAAGCGGGAGCGGTCTTGTTGAACTCGCCAAAAAGCATCGCCCAGGAGGCTGCCGTCATTTTCACGATGGTGGGTTATCCATCAGATGTCGAAGAAGTCTATTTTGGTGAAAACGGCTTGTTGGAAAATGCAAATAAAGGCGCGGTATTGGTCGATTTAACAACGTCCAAACCGAATCTGGCCCAGCGTATTTTCGATGAAGCTGGACAAAAAGGGATCCGTACTCTGGATGCACCGGTTTCCGGCGGAGATATCGGGGCCCAAAAGGGACTGCTGTCAATCATGGTCGGGGGAGATGAAGCAACGTTCTTGGAAGTCCAACCGTTGTTAGCGTTATTCGGAGGCAATATTGTGCACCAGGGCCCTGCAGGAGCTGGCCAACATACAAAAATGTGCAACCAACTAAATATCGCATCAAATATGATTGGGGTTTGTGAATCGCTTATATATGCCCAAAAAGCGGGGTTGGATCCTGAAACTGTTCTGCGGTCCATCTCATCTGGCGCAGCCGGTTCCTGGTCTCTCTCAAACCTTGCGCCAAAGATGATTGCAGAAGATTTTCAGCCTGGCTTTTACATCAAGCACTTTATCAAGGATATGAAAATCGCACTGGAAGAGTCGGAAGCATGGGGGCTGGAGCTGCCGGGGTTGAAACTGTCACTTCAGATGTATGAAAAGCTGGCTGCCCTGGGTTATGAAGATAATGGGACCCAGACGCTGATCAAGTATTATGAATCCGAAGAAAAATAAAAGCCAGGAAGCATCAAGGCTTCCTGGCCATCAATCAAAATATGATTTTTTCGGTGAATAAAATCGATCATTATGGAGCTTCTTAGCAGCATAAGGGTTTGGGGCCTTCACTTTGGCAGCTTCCATATGCGCTTGTTGCAGGCCAGTAAATTCAGAAAGAATTTCTTTTGCCGCCCGCAAATTCATCCGGCTAGCCGGATTGCGGAATGACTCATCCAACTGGCCGAGGTGATCAAGTTTTTCAAAATCCTCTTTTTTCGGCAGCATGTGAAAGTAATAGTCACCGCATTGGATGAGGACTGAAGATTGCTGCTGGCTTTTCCGGGGGTTTTTACTGAAGTGAAGTCCGATTTTTTGTGCTCGGCCCTGAAGAATCATCGCTGAAAGTGCTTCTTTTTTCAATG
>DATHVY010000105.1:0-22008 GCA_035461045.1 Planococcus sp. (in: firmicutes) | reverse complement strand
CAGTTCGTCCGCCTTCGGCAAGCGCTGGTGCCACAGCAGGTAAATCACTTCTTCAAAGCTGGCGTTGTCTGCCAGGTCGTCGATATCATAGCCAACGTATGTAAGTGTGTCATCAATAATCGAACTGATGGCCGACTGGGTCGCCACTACACCTTCTAAACCTTTTGATGATGTCATTAAAATCGCTCCTTCTTTTAGTATATTTCGCTCCTTCAAAAAAAAAGAAATGATGCCAGCTCCTACACAATGGTAGAACTCCATTTAAATTCCTTACTTAGTCATTATAATCAACTTTGTACAATTTGTGAATGGAAACGATTCTTAAATTTCATCTGATTACTGGAGAATCAAACAAAAACTCGGTGTTATCGAACGATAACCCGAGTATTTTTCATCTTTTTCTGCATAAAACGGTTCAATAAAGGTCTGTAAAACTTTTGGGTCGGTGTAAATAACAAGCTGAAGCCCACTGCATCCGTGATAAAGCCGGGCGTCAGAAGAAGTGTGCCGCCCACAAGAATAAAAGCGGCTTTTATCAACTGCTCGCCTGGAGCCTCAAAATTATTCAGTCCGTTCTGGATATCCCGAAGAGCTCTTAAGCCTTGTTTCTTAGCCAAAAATGCTCCAAGCAAACCGGTCGAGATGATCATCGCCAGGGTCAGGAAAAACCCGATTTCACCGCCCGCCCAGATCAGGATTGCCAACTCTGCTGTTGGAACGACGATTAATGCAAGTACAAGCCATTTCATGGCTGAACCTCCTTCTTTTCATTACAGGACACTTGCATGTCCGTGGTAAACTACGCCGGATTCGGCATCCATCGTAATATCATAATCATGTTTGATCAAAGTTGTTGCTTCTTTGACACCTACAATGACCGGAATTCCAAGGCTTAACCCGACAACCGCTGCATGGCTTGTCAGGCCTCCTTCTTCCGTAATGATTCCTGCGCATTTGTTGATTGCAGGCATCATGTCCCGATCTGTTCCGATCGTTACCAGGATTTTGCCTTCCGTATCCATAGCAAGCGCTTCTTCTGCGTTTTTGACTGTGACCGTTTTACCGTAAGCCACCGTTTTGCCGATGCCTTGTCCTCTTGCAAGAATATCACCAATCACATGGACTTTCATCAAGTTGGTCGTACCTGCCTGGCCAACAGGAACTCCTGCCGTGATCACAACAAGATCGCCATGTTTGACGTAGTTGCGGTTCAAGGCGGCTTCAACTGAACTTTCTAGAAGTTCATCGGTTGAGTGCACTTTGGTGCCTACAATTGGTAAAACTCCCCAAACGAGCGTCAATTTTCTGGAAGGGCGTTCAGTCGAAGTCACTGCAATAATCGGGGCTCCTGGACGATACTTGGAAATCATCTTGGCAGTATGTCCACTTTCCGTAGGTGCAATGATGGCCTTGACTTTCAAATTCAAAGCGGTATAAGCGACGGCTTGTCCGATCGCTTCTGTCATATTCGATTCTTTTTCTTTTCTTCTTGCCGAAACAATACTCTTATAATTCAGCGCCGATTCGGTTCTCATGGCGATGCGGTGCATCGTTTCGACCGACTCCACTGGATAAAGTCCGGCAGCAGTCTCACCTGAAAGCATGATTGCATCCGTACCGTCAAATATCGCGTTGGCTACATCACTGGCTTCGGCGCGGGTAGGTCTTGGATTGCGCTGCATTGAGTCCAGCATTTGTGTCGCAGTTATAACGGGTTTGCCGGCACTGTTGCATTTTTTTATCAATGACTTCTGTGCAAGCGGCACTTCTTCCGCAGGAATTTCCACGCCCAAATCTCCACGAGCCACCATGAGGCCGTCTGAAACCATGATGATTTCATCAATGTTGTCTACGCCTTCCTGGTTCTCGATTTTAGGAATGATCTGAATGTGGCCAGCGTTGTTCTTTTCAAGCAACCCTCTGATTTCCATAACATCTGATGCTCTTCTGATGAAAGAAGCGGCGACAAAGTCGACTCCCTGGTCGATGCCAAACAGAATATCCTGTGCATCTTTTTCCGTAATGCCCGGCAGTTGAACCGACACACCTGGAACGTTGACGCCTTTTTTCGTTTTCAACATCCCTGCATTCTCCACTTTTGTATGGATCAGGTTGTTTTCTTTATCGATGCTTTTCACACGAAGTTCGATCAAACCGTCATCCAATAAAATAGTAGAACCTTCATTTACATCCTCGATCAAACGATCATAAGTGATGGAAAATCTTTCGGAAGTCCCAAGAACTTCGGTCATGGAAATGGCAATGTCCTGGCCGGTCACCAAATCAATGGAATCGTTCTCCATTTGGTGGGTTCTGATCTCCGGGCCTTTGGTGTCCAACAGAATCCCGACAATTTCTCCAGCTTTTTCTGCAGCTTCACGGATGCGCCGAATGCGCACTGCGTGTTCTTCATGGTTGCCGTGTGAAAAATTCAAACGGGCAACATTCATTCCCGCTTTAATTAGAGACTCAAGTATTTCCGGCGTTTCACTTGCTGGTCCGATTGTACAAACGATTTTTGTTTTTCTCAAGATTCTTCACTCCATAACCATTTTTATATTGATAACTCTTTGGAAAGCTCATATAGATTGGTATCAGCCGGGCTGATACTTTCAAATGCTTCTCTTATATCATAGTCTACCACTTGGTGATTTTTCATGCCAATGGCCTGACCGCCTGTACCTTTTATCAAAACTTCCACTGCCCGTGCGCCAAAAAGGCTGCCAAGGACACGGTCGCGACCGGTCGGTGAACCACCGCGCTGGATGTGTCCCAAAACGGAAACCCGCGTCTCAAGATCTGACCTTTCTCCGATGAGTTTTGCCAGATCGTTGCCGCTCATTACGCCTTCAGCCACAATGATGATACTGTGTTTCTTGCCCCGTTTTTTCCCTTTTTCCAATCGATCCATCATATCTTCCACATCATAGGCTTCTTCAGGAATCAGGATTGTTTCAGCCCCGCCGGCCAGCCCAGCCCACAAAGCAAGATCGCCAGAATCCCTGCCCATCACTTCCACGATGAACGTGCGCTCATGGCTGGTTGCCGTATCCCGGATTTTATCGATCGCTTCGATGATCGTGTTAAGTGCCGTATCAAATCCGATCGTATAATCCGTACCTGGAATATCATTATCAATGGTGCCTGGAACGCCGACACAAGGGAAACCTTTTTGGGTCAATGCCATCGCGCCTCTGTAGGAACCGTCACCGCCAATGACCACAAGACCTTCCAGTCCATGTTTCTTCATCTGCTCGATCGCTTTTGCCTGGCCGGCCTCGGTTCTAAATTCTTCACATCTTGCGGAATATAATTTCGTTCCGCCACGCTGGATGATATCGCCAACATCTCCGGCTTTCAGCAGCTGGATGTTGCCTTCGATCAATCCTTGATACCCGTAATATACACCTGCCACTTCCACGTTGTGGAAAATTCCTTTTCTCACGACAGCACGAACCGCCGCGTTCATGCCAGGTGAATCGCCACCGCTGGTTAAAACTCCGATTCTCTTCATCCAATCAGCCTCCTGCGTTTCCTTTTACTTCCTACACCTTACCACGTGGCGTAGGTTGCTGTCAGTCCTGATATGCCTGAATTCTTCATCGGATTTATGTAAGCCTGCAAACAAAAAGAACCGCCTGCGCGGTTCTTTCGGTCATTCGGTAAAAACGCCGATCGACTTGAATTTCCGATATCGCTGATCAATCAGCTGATCAGCCGTTAAGCCGCATAACTCTTTGAAGGAATGCTCAATCGCCCCTGCAATAAGTGTGGCTTGCCGGCTTGGATCATGATGGGCTCCCCCTCTGACTTCGGGAATCATGTGTTCAATGATCTTCATCTCCAATAAATCCGGCGCGGTAATTTTCATCGCTTCCGCTGCGGTCTGAGCAAGAGCTGAATCTTTCCAGAGTATGGTAGCTGCGCCCTCTGGAGAGATCACAGAGAAAGTCGAATTCTCCAGCATGAGGATATGGTTGCCCACACCAAGTGCCAATGCTCCACCACTTCCGCCTTCTCCAATGACAATTGATACGACAGGAACGCGCAAACCGGCCATTTCGACCAAGTTTCTTGCGATGGCTTCACTCTGTCCCCGTTCTTCCGCCGCTTTTCCAGGATACGCACCTTTGGTATCAATCAAACAAATGATGGGGCGGTTAAACTTCTCGGCCTGTTTCATTAACCGAAGTGCTTTGCGATAGCCCTCTGGATGCGGCATGCCGAAGTTTCTGCGGATGTTCTCCTTCGTGTCTTTGCCCCGCTGATGACCGATTACGGTAACCGGTTTGCCTTTAAAAGAAGCGATGCCCCCGACAATCGCTTCGTCGTCGCCATAAAGCCGATCACCATGAAATTCAATGAAATCCTCGAAAATGAAAGGAATATAATCCAAGGTTGTAGGCCGGTTTGGATGCCGGGCGACTTGAACACGGTCCCAAGTCTTCATATTTTCGTAGATGTCTTTTTCCAATTTCTCCAGCCGTTGTTCCAAACTGATGATTTCAGTCGTCAAGTCGACATCTGCCGTTTTGGTGTACTCTTTTAATTCCTTGATTTTAATGCGTAATTGAATCAAAGGCTCTTCAAAAGGCAGGTTCTTATTTTTCGTTTTTGACATCCGTATTGGCCTCCTTCGTATGCAACCGCACGATTGTGGATAAAGTGTTTTTTATATTCTTGCGGTGAACTACTGCATCCAGTTGTCCATGAGCCAGGAGGAATTCGGCCGTCTGAAAATCTTCAGGCAATTTTTCCCGGACGGTCTGTTCGATAACGCGGCGCCCGGCAAACCCAATGAGCGCTTTCGGTTCTGCAATATTGATATCCCCAACGGATGCAAAGCTGGCAGAAACGCCTCCGGTGGTCGGGTGTGTCAAGACTGATATAAATAGAAGCCCTTTGTTGCTGTGCCGCTTCAATGCCACGCTCGTTTTTGCCATTTGCATCAAAGACAAAACGCCTTCCTGCATGCGGGCTCCGCCGCTGGCCGTAAAAATGATGAACGGAAGTCCACGGTCGGTGGCCGCTTCGATCGCGCGAGTGATCTTTTCTCCTACCACCGAGCCCATTGACCCCATACGAAAATGGGAATCCATAATGGCAATTGCAATTTCCCGTCCTTCCAGCCGGCCGATGCCAGTGAGTACAGCTTCGTTCAATCCGGTTTTTTCACTGTCTGATTTGACTTTTTCGGAATAGCCAGGAAAACCGAGTGGATTTTCGCTCTTCAGGTGATCATCCATCGACTCGAATGAATCCTCCTCCAGAAGACTCATCACGCGCTCCCAAGCTGTCATTTTATAGTGGTGGTCGCATTTTGGGCAGACCTTGTAATTTTTATGCAAATCTTTGCTTAATGTAATGTGCTTGCATTCCGGACATTTAGTCATCAAGCCTTCTGGAACATCTTTAGCGGCTTTTGATGGGATTGTAGCTGCTTTTTCCACTTTTTTTCTTTTGAAAATTTCACGAATCATTGCCATTGCGCATTCTCTCCTTTGTTAACAATTCATTCCATGCTGCATACTTGCTAACGGCTTCTGCTTCATTCCGCTGTTCAATCGCAGTCAGTATTTCTTCCATCAATTCTTTTTCCGGTAAAGTCACTTCGCCTGTATAGGGTTTCCCACTGTACTGCTTCAATAGAAACCATATTTTCAAAGACAAGCGGTTTTCCGAGAGAATCATTAGTTCACGTACAAAATCTTCTCTTTGAAAACCACTGTCTTCGGCAAGCCGTTTTCTAAAGCTGTCCCAAACAAGCAGCTCTTTTAAGCTCTCATTCCGGCAGATTGCTTTTATTGCGGAAATTTCATGTATCATTCTGGTTTCCCTGACATCTTTATGTGATTGGTTATCTTGCAAAATAAAAGTGGATAGGACTTCAACCAAGCTGTGATTGCGATGGTCTGACAAGAAAGTGCCTTCTCCCCTGCGTGTTTCAATAAGCCCTAACAGTTCCAAACTTCTCAGCGCTTCCCGAAGAGTGGACCGGCCGACTTGCAACCGTTCTGCCAATTCTCGTTCTGAAGGAATCCGGTCACCTGGTTTGATCCTTTCCTGCCGAATCATGTCTCGAATGTCCTTAACAATGTCTAAATAACGTTTCGGCTGACTCATGATCGCTCCTCGTTTACCATTTATTTGAAAGTGGTCAGACCACTCATACTGTATAGAATACAAAACTTTTCGGCTTGCGTAAAGAAAAAACTGAATTTCTTCTAAATAAAAGCTGTTTTTCTTCAATCCTATAGAAAAAACCGCTCCTCATTAAAGAGAAGCGGTTCAGCCAATCAAAGTCTTGCAAATGATGGATATCCGGTTGTTGCGTAGTTCAATGGTTCCTGTGAGTTCAACGACCGCATGTTCTTTCAATACTCCATTATATTTCGAATAATCCTCTGGAAACAGAGTGACTGAAGCGGCTCCTGTATCGTCCTGAAGGGTTACAAATGCCATCGCGTCCCCTTTTTTGGTGCGAATACGCTTGATCTCCTCGATCATTCCGAGCACGGTCACCGTTTCTTTATTCCGTAAATCCTTTAGAGTGTTCAAGGCTGTGAAATTTTTTTCGCGCGATTCTTTTTCACGCAGAATCGGGTGCGTGGATAAATAAAACCCGAGCACTTCTTTTTCAAAATCAAGCTTCAGGTTTTCAGGAATCGAAGAAGCTTCAGTATATTTCGGTTTCATGAATGATGAGCCCATCTCATCAAACAGTCCCGGCTCTTCGTTGGGCTTGACCAGTTCCGCATGTTTGACTGCACTATCCAAGGAAGCTAACATCACTGCCCGGTCGAGGCCGAAATCATCCAAAGCGCCCGCTTTGATCAGCGGCTCGAACGTTTTGCGTGAAAAATGCATGGCAGAAATCCGTTCCGCGATGTTGAACAAGCTCGAAAAAGGACCTTCTTGACGGGCAGCCATCAATGACTTGGTGACGGTTCCGGGCACTCCTTTGATTGAACTCAAGCCAACGCGTATTTTGCCATTTTCAACGGTGAAACCGGCGCGGCTGTTCTGGACCGATGGCGGCAGTAAGGAAATTTGCTTGTCTTTCAATTCCTGCAGCAGCTGTTTTGTTTTTTCCTGGTTGCCGGCGCTGTTTGCCAGCATAGCTGCATAAAAGTATACGGCGTAATGGGTCTTCATGTAGGCAAGTTGATAGGAAATCATGCTGTAGGCGACCGCATGGCTTTTAGGAAATCCGTAATCCGCAAACCGGACGATCAAGTCGTATACGTCAGATGCGGCTTTTTCAGTAAATCCTTTTGACAGCGCACCTTGCGTGAAATGCGCTCGCTCCTGGTCCAGGATTTCCCTTTTCTTTTTGCTGACCGCACGGCGCAGCAAATCCGCTTCACCAAGAGAAAAACCAGCCATCTTCGCTGCAATCTGCATAATCTGTTCTTGATAAACGATAACTCCGTAGGTTTCTTTCAAGATCGGCTCAAGTATCGGATGGGTATAAACCACCTTTTCCTGTTTGTGCTTTCTTCTAGCATACAATGGAATAAACTCCATCGGGCCCGGCCGGAACAAAGCATTGACCGCCACAATATCGCCAAAGGCAGTCGGACGAATCTGTTCCAGCGCGCGTCTCATCCCGTCAGATTCCAGTTGAAAAATACCGGATGTATCCCCTTTTGCAAGCAGACTAAAGGTCGCAGGATCCGTCAACGGGATTTTTTTGAAATCGATCTGCTTCCTGGTATCCATGCGGACCAACCGCCCTATCTGTTCCAGGATGGTCAAGTTGCGCAGACCCAGAAAGTCCATTTTCAACAAACCGATCGCTTCAAGTTCCGCCATCGGCCACTGCGTGATGAAGATGCCTTCACTGCCCTTTTCAATCGGCACATGCTGAACTAACGGGTCGGGACTCAAAATGACCCCTGCAGCGTGTGTGGACGCGTGGCGCGGCAGCCCTTCCAGTTTCAAAGCAGTTTTAAACCAGGTCTTGCGTTCTTCTCTTTCCACAATCCAGTCGTTCAGTGCCGGCGATTGCTTTAGCGCTTCCCGCAAGTTGATGCCGGGGCGACTGGGGATCATTTTCGAGATCGCATCCAATTCTTCCGGCTCAAAACCGAAAACGCGGGCAGTATCCCTTGCCACTGCTTTGGCAGAAAGGGTTCCGAACGTAATGATTTGCGCCGTCTTAGCTTCCCCGTATTTACGGGCGACGTATTCCACCACTTCGTGTCTCCGGTAATCTGCAAAGTCGATATCAATATCCGGCAAAGTGACCCGTTCCGGATTCAGGAATCGTTCGAATAGCAAACCATGTTCCAACGGATCCACGTCCGTTATCCATAACGTATAGGCAACAAGGGAACTCGCAGATGAACCACGCCCGGGCCCTGTCAAAATTCCGTTTTCCCGTGCATATTTCATAAAATCGGAAACGATCAAAAAATAATCGATAAACCCCATGCTGCTGATAACGGACAGTTCATACTTCAACCGCTCCGTATATTTCCCATCGTATCCTGGCACTCGATCCTTCAAGCCCGCTTGGCACAGTTCCAGTATAAATTCAGCCTTGTCTGTTTCCTTATCCAACGGAAAAACCGGCAGTAGCTGTTGGTTCATTGGAATGGAGATTTTGCAGGAATGCAGCATTTCGGCTGTTTGCCGCAGCCAATCAGGTTGATCCGAAAACCACTCCGCAAATTCATGGCGAGCAGGAACATAAGCTTTTGTGCCAATCGGTTTAACTCGCTGAGGGTCATTCAATTTCAAGCCTTGGCCAATGGCGGAAGCCACTTCAAATGCAAATGCATCTCTTTCATGGAGATATCGGCTTTCCTGCGAAGCGATGATAGCCAGCGCTCCCCGAACACACATTGCCACGAATTCTTCTTCCCCGGCTTTCTGCTCTCCTCCAGGACGTTCCACGCTGGCAAAGCTCCGCTCACCGAAAATCGACTTTATGAAACGGATTGCATCACTTCGGTCTGTCAGTTTCCATTCAGCTTTATCGGGAATGACACAAATCACCCCTGTCTGGTACGCTTTCAACCAGGATGCCGGTATGGATTTTTTTTCTTTGACCGAGAGTGCGCTCGTGATTTTCAGTAGATTTCGATAGCCTTCATTGGCCTGCGCGTATAGCACGACTGGAAAGGGCGTTCCTTCAAAATCAATAAATGCAGAAAAACCCAGCACCCCATGGATGCCGGTTCTTTTGCAAGCTTCCCAAAATGGCAACAAGCCATACAGCTTCGTATTCACGATGGCAACAGCCGCCGCATCTTGTTCTTCCAAAAATGGAAAAAGCTCGTCAAGGCGAATCGTACTTTTCAGCAAATCAGCTGACGTGCTTATATGTGGATAAACCATTGACAAAGCCATTCCTCTCCTTACGATCTGCAGATTTCATCGAGGCTTTCAATCACCCGGTCCGCTTCATCCCATGAATAAGCAGTCGCTCCAGAAGCGAGTGGGTGGCCACCTCCGTTAAACTGCTTCGCCAAAGTGTTGACGATCGGCCCTTTCGACCTGAGCCTGACCCGGATTTCCGTATCTTCTTCGATAAAGATGACCCATGCTTTGAGGTCTTTGACATTGCCTAGAGAACTGACCAGCAACGAAGTTTCTGAAGCAGTAACATCAAACTGCTGCAACACTTCTTTAGTGATTTTCACGAACGCCGCTCCGCTGTCTAGCATCTCGAAATTTTGATAAATGTACCCTTGCAAATGAAGCAGCTTGCGATCCATTTCATACATGCCATTATGCAGCGCATTACGGTCAAAGTTGAACTTGATCAAATCCCCCGCAACTCCAAACGTTTTTTGTGTCGTGCTGGGATACAGGAATCGGCCTGTATCTCCGACAATACCTGCGTACAAATGTTTTGCGGCAGCATCCGGCATTATCCATTCTTCATTTTCCCGGCCATATGTATAAATTTCATAAACTATTTCAGAAGCTGAACTTGCACTGGTGTCTACATACAACACGTCCCCATATGCATCATCATTGGGATGATGATCGATTTTGATCAGCTGTTCCCCCATGCTGTATCGTTGATCATCCACTCGTTCTGTATTCGCCGTATCCGTGACAATGATGAGCGCGCCTTTATACTCCTCATCAGAAATGAGATCCGGCCGATCCAGAAAATCCAGTGTTTCTTCATGTTCGCCGGCAGCCAGCACTTTTTTCTGCGGATAATTTTGGATCAGCAAGTGCTTCATGCCCATCTGTGACCCATAGGCATCCGGGTCAGGCCTTACGTGGCGGTGAATAATGATGGTATCGTACCGCTTAATTGTGTCTATGATTTGACTGAACATTTACCCGTGCCTCCATTAATAAGGAAATCCATTCGCATTTTACTGCATTTCTCAGTACAATAGAAATGAGTTTTGGAATACAGGAGGTCCTTATGTTAATATTCGTATTTTTGATCATTGTATCATTTGTTTTTTATTTTTATTATAAAACAAAACAGTTCCGCACCAAATTGCCTGTCCGGAAAAACTGGTATAAGTCCCGTGCTTCCATCGCACTTGGCAGTTTCGTCGCATTTTTTGGCATCAATCAAGTGTTTCTTTATCAGTCAGCATTGACCTATTTGATCGCCGGTATTTTTATTAGCCTCGGCATCGGTTTGATTACTTACAACTACAAAGCCGCCAAGCATTACCAAACTTTCTTGGATGAAGAAACGCGTTTGAATCCTTGATGAAATCTCTCCTTCTGGGGAGATTTTTTTTGTTCTTTTTCAGAAATCAGTTTACAGCTCGGAGCTGGTTGCTGGATCCTCTGTAACCTTATCGGTCCAGCAACTGGAAAGTCAGCATCGCCTTGCCGATGATTTGATTGTTTTCGGTCACGACGACGTCCACCTTGGCGGATTTCCGGCTGATGTCAAGAATCTCCGGATGGATGAAAACTTCGGCATCCAATTGAATGGGTTTAAGGAAATATACCGTGATGTTTTCCAGCACACTGTCTTTGCGATTTTTCGTTTTCAGTGCATAACTCGCGGATTCCGTAACCAGTGTTGTATAAGCCCCGTAGGAAATGGACCCGTAGGAATTAGTCATCTGAGGCGTGACGCGGAATTTCAATAACATTTTTTCTGTGCTGTGAAGCTGCAGCTGGCTCTTGATGATATCATCAATGGTTTCTCCTTGATGCGGCTGGCGTTGTGCAGTCTGGATAGCTTTCAGCACATCCTGCCTGCTGATTACGCCGGCCAGTTTGCCATGGTCATCCACGACTGGCAAGAGGTCGATCCCTTCCCAAATCATCCGGTGTCCTGCTGCTGCAACACTCATATGAAGAGAAACAGTGATGGGGTCTTTGGTCATGACTTTCTCAATCAATTCGGAGCGGCTGTGACCCAGCACATCCCTGGATGTGATGATTCCGACCAGCCGATTATCAAAATCCACGACCGGAAATCCACCATGACTGGTTTGTTCGTTAAGTTCCTGGTATTTCATGATGGGATCTTTCGCATTCAAGATCGCTGTTTCCTCTAAGGGAATCAAGATATCTTCTATTAAAAGGATCTCTTTTTTGATTAATTGGTCATAGATGGCGCGATTGATCATCGTTCCGACAGTAAATGTATCGTAACTGGTAGAAATTACAGGCAGTTCATATTCGTCCGCCAGCTTCTTCACTGCTTCGGTCGCTTCGAAACCTCCTGTGATCAAAACCGCTGCGCCAGCCTGTAAAGCATACTCATGCGCCTTCATCCGGTTTCCGACAATCAGTAGATTCCCAGCTTCCGTATAGCGCATCATATCTTCAAGCTGCATCGCTCCGATGACGAATTTATTCAGAGATTTATGCAACCCGGCTCTGCCACCCAAAACCTGGCCATCAACGATATTGACGATTTCGGCATACGTCAGCTTCTCAATATTCTCTTTCTTTTTACGTTCTATGCGAATCGTTCCCACCCGTTCAATTGTTGAAACAAGACGCTTTGTCTCTGCTTCTTTTATCGCGCGGTAGGCCGTTCCTTCACTGACTTGCAAGTCTTTTGCAATACGCCGGACCGAAATTTTTTCACCAACTGCCAGAGATTCGATATATTCCAATATTTGTTCATGTTTTGTCGCCATATAATCACCTATTTCCTCGTCTTTCCTCTATTTCTTAGTGTACCATATCTCTTTTAAAAACAAAGAAGGCCAAAGGAATAATCCTCTGGCCCCACTTATATTAGAGACTGATCGTCTCTCCTGGTTCAAGAATGTTCACTTCCGCACCTTTTACCAATCCTCTGAACTTCTCCGGATCCTGTTTGATTGGCGGGAACGTATTGTAGTGAATCGGCACTACAATCTTTGGATTGATCAATTGAACCGCATAGGCAGCGTCTTCCGGCCCCATCGTGAAATGATCGCCGATCGGCAGAAAAGCCAAGTCGATGTTATTTAACTTGCCGATCAATTCCATGTCCCCAAATAAACCGGTGTCCCCTGCATGGTAAATCGTTTTCCCTTCCGCTTTGAAAAGAATTCCTGCGGGCATTCCTCCATAAATCACTTCGCCGTCCTCTGTGGTATAGGAGGAACTGTGGAACGCTTTCGTGAATTTAACGGTCCCAAATTCAAATTCATGGCTTCCGCCAAGGTTCATGCCTACCGCATCCACTCCTTGAGCGGACAAATAATTTGCCAATTCTACGGGAGCGACCACTTGGGCGTTATTTTTTTTCGCCAATTCGACCGTATCCCCAACATGGTCATTGTGGGCATGGGTCAACAAGATGACATCAGGGGTTTCATTTACTACTTTCAGGTCAGTCAACCCGTTTCCATTGATGAATGGATCGATTAAAATTTCAAACTTCCCTGTTTTAATTTTCACAATTGAATGTCCATGATACGAGACTTCCATCCTTATCCCTCCATTTTTAAAACTTTATCTAGGTGTGCCATACCCTGATATTTGATATGCTACACATACGAGGAGGGATTGAATTGAATAAAATCAAAGTACTGCAACACTATTTGCAGTCTCATTCATTCGATGCAGCATTTATTACCAACCCTGATAATATCTTTTATGTCAGCGGTTTTAAAAGCAATCCGCACGAACGATTACTGGGCGTCATGGTGTTCAAAGATGCCGAGCCATTTCTGATTTGCCCAAGCATGGAGATACCAGATGCACGGAATGCCGGTTGGCAAGGAGAAATCATTGGCCACACCGATACTGAAAACGCGATGGAAGTGTTGCACCGGACGGTTGCAGCAAAAAACGTCCCCATCAACAAATTCGCGATTGAAAAGTCACATATGATTGTAGAACGATATGATGCCCTAACTTCCCTATTCGACCATCCTGAATTTGTTCAACTGGACGATCAATTGAATTCAATGAGAGTCATCAAAGATGAAGCCGAACTGCAGATTTTAAGAGAAGCCGCTCAATTGGCGGATTATGCGATTGAAGTCGGTTGCAGGACCCTCCGCGACGGCATTACTGAAATTGAAGTGATGACCGAAGTTGAGCTCGCTTTGAAAAAGCGCGGCGTCACCCATATGTCATTTGATACAACCGTTCTTGGAGGAGAAAAAGCAGCTTCACCTCACGGCAAAACGGGGGACCGCATCATTCAAAAAGGAGATCTCGTTCTATTCGACCTCGGGGTTGTCCATAAGGGCTATTGTTCCGACATCACCCGTACAGTCGCTTTTGGAGAACCGAACGATGAACAGCGAAAAGTATATGATATTGTCCTGAAGGCTGAATTGGCTGCATTGAATGCGGTGAAACCCGGGGTGACTGCTGCCCAATTGGATCAGGCAGCCAGAGCTGTCATTGAAAAGGCAGGATACGGTGAATATTTCACCCATCGATTGGGTCACGGACTGGGCGTATCTGTGCACGAGTTCCCTTCCCTGCACGGATCGAACCATATGAAAATTGAAAAAGGCATGGTATTCACGCTTGAACCCGGTGTCTATCTTCCCGATCGGGTCGGTGTCCGAATCGAAGATGATGTCGCCGTAACTGAAGATGGCGTGGAAGTTTTGACCAAGTTTCCGAAAGAACTGCAAATTATCAACAAATAAAAAAATCCGGACGCTCAATTGAGCGTCCGGATTTTTTCAATTAGGAAAGCAATTCGTCAACTGATTTAAACTCAAGACCTTGATCATCTGCAACAGCTTTGTACGTTACATAGCCGTTCAGCGTATTGACGCCTTTTTTCAATGCTTCATTTTCCATGCAGGCTTTTTTGTAGCCTTTGTTTGCAATTTGCACGGCGTAAGGAACGGTAACATTCGTTAAACCGATTGTTGAAGTGCGCGGCACTGCCCCTGGCATATTCGCCACAGCATAATGCACCACATCGTGCTTCACGTATGTCGGTTGGTCATGCGTTGTGATGCGGTCGCTGGACTCAAAAATCCCGCCCTGGTCGATGGCGATATCCACAACAACAGAACCTGGTTTCATCGATTTAATCATGTCTTCAGTCACCAATTTAGGTGCCTTTGCACCAGGAATCAGAACAGCGCCTATGACTAAGTCGGCATTTTTTACAGATTCAGCGATATTCAACGGGTTAGAGACCAACGTCTGCACGTCCTGGCCAAACAAATCATCCAACTGGCGCAGGCGATCCGGGTTCAAGTCCAGAATTGTGACACTCGCTCCCATACCTACAGCAACTTTTGCCGCGTTCGTGCCAGCAACTCCACCGCCAATTACGGTTACTCTCCCGCGTGAAACCCCAGGGATGCCACCCAGAAGAATTCCGCCGCCGCCGTGGATTTTCTCCAAGAACTGTGCGCCGATCTGTGTGGACATCTTGCCTGCCACTTCACTCATCGGAGTCAGCAATGGCAAAGAGTTGTTCGGTAGCTGAACGGTTTCATAAGCAATCCCGACCACTTTGGAATCCAACATTGCTTTCGTCAATTCAGGTTCAGGTGCCAAATGCAAATAAGTGAAAAGAATCATGCCTTCACGGAAATAACCGTACTCTGAGGCAACCGGCTCTTTTACTTTCATGATCATTTCCTGATTCCAAGCTTCTTTTGCACTGCCCACGATCTGCGCTCCTGCAACTGTATAATCTTCATCTGTAAAGCCTGACCCAAGTCCTGCTCCGGCTTCAATAAAAACTTCATGGCCGTAAAGAGATAAGTTGACGACTCCAGCCGGGGTCATTGCCACCCGGTTCTCATTGTTCTTCACTTCTGTAGGTACACCTATACGCATTTTAAAACCCTCCATTTATCTAGTTAACTATTCTCGAATCGCTTTAATGCTTCATCGCAAATCCATTCTATCAGATACACACGCCATTTGTCCTAACTATTTATTTATTGATCGAAATCCTTTTATATATAGTAGAAATAGTAGAATTTCATCCTTTGAAACCATTAAATTTTCACAATTCACAAATAATTGGAATTTAATTTTTTACAAAGAAGGAACTTCGCGACCATATAGCGAAATAGATAAATATAAAAGGAGGAATGTTTTATGACATTAGCTTATAAACAAATATTAGTAGCAGTTGACGGTTCGAAAGAAGCAGAGTGGGCTTTCAAAAAATCCATAGGAATTGCGGTTCGAAATGATGCAACATTGAACTTAGTGAATGTGATCGACACTCGATCATTCGCAGCTATTGAAGCCTATGACAGATCCATAGCAGACCGCGCTCAAAAATTTGCGGAAGAATTACTTGAAGGATACAAGAAGGAAGCAATGGATGCCGGGGTTAAGAACGTTAACATCCTGGTGGATTACGGTTCGCCTAAAACCATGATTTCCCGCGATTTGTCACGCCGCATCCATGCGGACTTGATCATTTGTGGTGCGACAGGCTTGAATGCTGTAGAGCGCTTCTTAATCGGGAGTGTTTCAGAGCATATCGTGCGTTCAGCTAAGTGTGATGTGCTGGTTGTCCGTACAGATCAGGCACAAGATGACGCGCCATCCGACTTTTATTCTACTGAAAAGTCTGGTTCATCAGAAGAATAACAGTAAATCCCCGAAGCCTGTCCAGCAAAATGCTGGACAGGCTTCTTTGCGTACTTCAATTCACTGTCTCTCCAAAGGCATCCTATGCTATTATTAACGATGATGTAAAATACAGAGGTTCGCAAACTCCCTCTTTAAAAAACTAAGGAGCTGTTCCATTTGAAAAATGATAAAGCGGTCGTCGTATTCAGTGGCGGCCAAGACAGTACCACCTGCCTGTTTTGGGCAATCAAAAATTTTGGTGAAGTCGCAACGGTCACGTTCGATTATGGCCAAAGACATTCCCAGGAAATCAGCCACGCCCGTTCAATAGCACAAGAACTCGGCGTTTCATTCAAAGTATTGGATATGACCTTAATCAACCAGCTTTCTGCCAATGCTTTGACACGTGATGATATTGCCGTGACGGCAAAAGAAGGAGAACTGCCTTCCACTTTTGTTCCGGGGAGAAACCATCTGTTCCTGTCATTCGCAGCGGTATATGCGGATGCCATCGGTGCCCGCCATTTGATTACCGGCGTAAGTGAAGCGGATTTCAGCGGTTACCCGGATTGCCGGGATACATTCATCAAATCACTGAACGTCTCGTTGAATCTCGCAATGGATGCCCAGTTTGTCATCCACACCCCGCTTATGTGGTTGGATAAGGCTGCTGTGTGGGAACTCGCTGACGAACATGGAGCTCTCGACTTTGTACAGGAAAAAACACTGACTTGCTACGAAGGGATCCCGGGTTCCGGCTGCGGAAAATGTCCTGCATGTATTTTGAGAAATGAAGGACTTCAAAAATATTTGAACTGTAAGAAAGCAGGTGCATCCGGATGATGCAGCAATTCTATCCGAGCGTCTCTCACTCCTACAGATTCGAATTGAATAAAGACATGCATTTTTCAGCGGCACATTATATACCGAGCGAAGAAGCCGGTAAATGCCAAGTGATGCACGGTCATACCTACCATATAAATGTGACGATCGGCGGCAATGAGCTGGATTCCATTGGCTTTTTGATCGACTTTAAGCACTTGAAACATTTGATCCATAAAAAATATGATCATTCCGTGCTGAACGATCATCCCGAGTTTCAGGATAAATTCCCGACAACCGAATTGCTGGCTGAACAAGTCTGTCTGACGCTCCAAAAAGAGTTGTCGGAACGCAGCAATAAACCTGTTTGCCTGCAGGTCATCGTCAGGGAAACCCCAACAAGCTATGTGGTTTACCGTCCACGATTGGAGGGTGCCCAATGAAAATTCCAGTTATGGAAATATTCGGGCCTACCATTCAAGGTGAAGGCATGGTCATGGGCCAAAAAACAATGTTTGTCCGCACAGCAGGCTGCGATTACTCCTGCTCGTGGTGTGATTCTAAATTCACATGGGATGGCACAGGCAAAAGCGTCTCCAAACAGCCCACTGAAATTATTGCTGAACTAAAAGAAATCGGCGGTGCCGCATTTTCTCATGTAACAATATCGGGCGGCAATCCGGCGCTTCATAAAGGCATTGGTGAACTTGTGGACCTTTGCCACGATAACGGATGGAAGGTCGGCGTTGAAACACAGGCATCCATTTGGCAGGACTGGATGCCAAAGATCGACGACATCACCCTCTCACCGAAGCCGCCTAGTTCTGGCATGGTCACTGACTTTGATAAACTGGATCTTTATATTGAAAAGTTGGAAAAAGCGAATGCTACACTGAAAATCGTCATTTTCGATGAGGCCGATTTCAACTATGCCGAAGATCTTCATTTGCGTTACCCGGCTGTCCCTTTCTTTTTACAGACTGGCAACAGTGACACCCTGACCACAGACGACACTCAACTGGCCTCTTCCCTGTTGGAGCGTTATGAGTGGCTGATAGATCTTTCCGTCCGTTCGTCCATCATGAACGACGCCAAGGTGCTTCCTCAGTTGCACACACTGGTATGGGGCAATAAAAGAGGAGTCTAAAAAGCGCTCATCCTTCAATGGATGAGCGCTTTTTACTGTTCAGGCCTTTTTGACAAATTCCGATTTGAGCTTCATTGGACCAAACCCGTCAATCTTACAGTCGATATCATGGTCGCCTTCCACCAATCGGATGCTTCTGACTTTTGTTCCGATTTTCAGTGTATTCGAGCTGCCTTTAACTTTGAGATCTTTGATGACCGTCACCGAGTCGCCGTCGTTTAGAATATTTCCGTTAGCATCTCTAACGACACTCTCTTCTGCAGCTGTCTCCGCTGTTCCTTCGACACTCCATTCATGAGCGCATTCTGGGCAAACGAGGAGGTTTCCATCTTCGTACGTATATTCGGAATGACATATTGGGCAATTCGGCAAAATCGCCATTCGTATTCCTCCTGACTTGATAATAGTTTATAGCTCCTCTCATTATAGCAGAGGTGGAAATACGCAGTAACGTTCTCCAACAAAAAGCAGCCTGCATTCAAACATGGCAGGCTGCTTTGAACAACAACAGAAAGCTTAAACGTCCAAGACTTTGTTATTGGAATTCGTTGCTCATTATTTATCTTCCGGATCTTTCATCCAAACTTCGCCATCTTTATAAGACATCTCTTCAGGATATCTTAGATCCATGACTTCTTCTTGCGCTTCTCTAGTTGGTGGTGCAGTTGCTAAAGAAACGATAATGATCGCCAAGATTGCCGATGCGGCGCCGAATACTCCCGCTCCGGTATCGATAATGCCGAAGAGTGAGAAACCGCCGAATTGAACAGCGAAAATATAAGCGAGTGTGACTGTCAAACCGGTCAGCATGCCGGCAATAACTCCCGGCCCGTTCGCGCGTTTCCACCAAACACCAAGAATAAGTGCCGGGAAAAACGTTCCGGATGCGAGCGCAAATGCCCAAGCGACAATTTGAGTAATTGCTCCAGGAGGATCTAGAGCCACGATACCAGCAGCAACCGTCGCGATGATGATCGACCATCTGCCGACCAAAAGACGTTTTCTTTCAGTTGCTTGCGGGTTGATCGAACGATAATAAATATCCTGTGATAAGGATGCGGAAATGGCGATCATCAAACCGCCGGCAGTAGATAGAGCTGCTGCCATGGCGCCTGCTGCCATTAGGCCGATGACGAATACACCAAGATTTGCAATTTCAGGAGTGGCCATAACCACGATATCCCTGCTGATGACCAATTCTTCCCATTGAAGAATTCCATCTCCATTGGCATCTGCGATGGTAAGAGCTCCCGTATTGATCCAGGAGGCTGTCCATGCCGGAAGATCTGCGATGGATGAACCTGCCACTTGAGTCATCAGGATAAAACGTGAGAAAGCAGCGTAAGCTGGTGCTGAAAGATAAAGCAAACCGATAAAGAACAGCGCCCATGCACCACTCCAACGAGCAGCTTTCATTGTAGGAACTGTATAGAAACGGACAATTACGTGAGGAAGTCCGGCAGTACCAGCCATCAATGTGAACATCAGCGCCAAAAACTGCCAGCGTGTTGCATCAGTAAACGGAACAACGTATTCAGAAATTCCTAATTGAGCGTCCAAAATCTGCATTTCACTGACGACTTGTCCGTATGTCAGCCATGGCAAAGGGTTATTTGTCAGTTGAAGTGACATGAAAATAACCGGTACCAGATAGGCCGTAATCAGGACAATATACTGTGCAACCTGCGTCCATGTGATTCCTTTCATCCCCCCAAGTGCGGAATAAAAAGCAATCAAAGCCACGCCGATCATCGTACCAATTGCAGTATGAACTTCTAACAGACGTCCGATAACAACTCCGGAACCCGCTAATTGGCCAATCGAGTATGTAAAACTGATAATGATTGTTGCAACTGCGGCTATGAGTCGCGCAGTATCACTTCTATACCGGTCACCTATGAATTCTGGAACTGTATAGCGCCCTGATTTTCTAAGTTGTGGTGCCAACAGGAAAGTCAAAAGCAAGTATCCGCCTGTCCAGCCCATTATGTAAGCGAGGCCATCGTATCCAAGAAGCATGACTGTACCGGCCATACCGATAAATGACGCTGCACTCATCCAGTCCGCTCCGATAGCCATACCATTGAATATCGCCGGTACGTTTCTTCCTGCCACATAGAAATCGGAAGTTTTCCGGGCCATGTTGTACATGGCGATCCCAATATACAAACCAAAAGTTGCTACAATAAATCCGAGTGATACGGCAAATTGAGTGTCCACTATTTTTCCCCCTCGAGTCTAAACCGTTAAGCTGCGCGCGGTTTACCAATTTGTGAATCTTTTTGAACAATTGGAATTGAACTTCTTTACTTTTTGTGTGCCTGATCCAGACCGAACTTCTTATCAATTCGATCATTCACAATCGCATTGATGAATAATAAGACTATGAAGATCAATACAGCTCCCTGTGCTCCCATGAAATAATGGAACGGAAACCCATTTACAGTAAATCCGGACAGTTCTTCCGCGAAGAAAACAACTCCGAACGAAGCGATAAATCCAATAACAAGATACACCGTAATCAAAGTAGTCCGAAGTCGAAAATATGCATCTGCTTGCTTCTTATCAATTTTCCTCAATGCTTTCACCCCATCATTTTTTAATGAATAGCGTTTATAACTTGTTATCTTTGCCCTGCTATCCCCTCAAGTAGAAAATAAAGCGGACGGTTTCCATGAATGGAAGGGGCACCATGATGATTTTCACCAACATAAACATAAAAATTGAAGCCAATGGCACGAGAAAATAAACAGCTCTTCTATTTTTAATTCCCATGACGACTGATAAAACAGTAATCAAACCGAAAAGTATAACCCAAACCAAGATATATCCCTCCTCATTAAAGCGCTGTCATTATGTACATACGTTATCCGTACTGTAAACTCACCCCCTTCCAATGTTGGAATTTTTTGAAAATATTAATATTTTTCATTATTCTAATAAATACACTTTTTGTCAACTGTTATTTTCACACGAAAGTTCTCAAGTTGTTTATTGAGGGCCTCTAAGCGTGATGTGTATTTCTCAATAAAAAAATCGAACACCCTTTTATAAGGTGTTCGATCTGGAAAGCTATCCATTCTTTCTTTTTTTAATTTAGAGAGACTCAGTAAACTTTATCTCCGTTGAATATCGAATTTTTTACGATAACATAATCGACGTAGCGGATGTCCCCGAGTTTATTTCCGCCTGCATAAGAAATGGCGGATTGGAGATCCTGCTCCATTTCGGTCAGCGTATCCTTTAAAGAACCTCGGAATTCAACATACATTTTTTTGCCTTCTACGTTTTTCTTTTCACCTTTTTGAAATTCAGAAGCTGAACCGAAATACTCTTTGAACAGCACACCATCTTCTTCAACAGTCTGCCCCGGAGATTCTTCGTGGCCAGCAAAAAGAGATCCAATCATCACCATCGATGCGCCGAATCTCACGGACTTTGCAATGTCACCGTGAGTCCGAATTCCTCCATCTGCAATAATTGGCTTGCTTGCCGCTTTTGAGCAGAGACGCACAGCGGCCAATTGCCAACCGCCTGTTCCGAAACCGGTTTTGATTTTGGTAATGCAGACTTTTCCTGGACCGATCCCTACTTTTGTAGCGTCCGCTCCAGCGTGCTCCAACTCTCTTACTGCCTCAGGCGTGCCCACGTTGCCGGCAATAAGAAAACTTTCAGGTACGAGCTTTTTGATATGTTGAATCATTTCTATGACTGAATTCGAATGGCCATGCGCCACATCAATCGTAATATATTCCGGCGTGATGCCTTCATCGGATAAAGTTTGAATGAAATCGTACTCTTCTTTTTTAACCCCTACGCTAATTGATGCGAACAATCCGCGACTTTGCATATCTTTAACAAAGGCCAGTCTTTGCTCGGGCTTAAATCTGTGAAGGATATAAAAATAATCATTTTCCGCCAAAAATAAAGCGATGTTTTCATCAATGATGGTCTGCATATTTGCCGGTACAACAGGCAACTTGAAACGGCGTCCTCCGAATTCAACGGAAGTATCGCATTCTGAACGGCTGTTGACAATTGCTTTTGCAGGAACTAATTGAATGTCTTCATAATCA
>DATHVY010000104.1:0-7626 GCA_035461045.1 Planococcus sp. (in: firmicutes) | reverse complement strand
GGAGACAACCAGCGAATGCTGGCTGGCTCATGGCGGGAAGCTTCCCCTAAGCCGCAAAGCGGATGAGCATATTCAGCATCCTATGAAGCGGATCAGATGATTCAACAGGTGTTTTTCCATCTAAAGAAAGCGAGAAGGATTGGTTCCCTTCTCGCTTTTTGAATTCCAAATATCCTACTGGAATTGCACCATATGGTATTTTTTCTTGCCCCGGCGGATGATAGCGAAAGCGTCTTCGAGACGGTCTTTCGCGTTCACGACATATTCCAGGTCGGTCACTTTTTCTCCATTGATTGAAATGGCACCGTTCGTTACGTCTTCTCTCGCCTGTCTTTTCGATGATGAAATGCCGGCTTCGACGATCAAATCCACGATTCCTCTGTCTTCTTTCGGCAGTTCCACAGACGGCACATCTTTAAACGCTGCCTTCATTTCTTCAGCTGACAAAGCTTTTAAATCTCCACTGAATAATGCCTTTGTAATGCGCTGGGCGTCCTCGAGTGCCTGTTCGCTGTGAATCAGCCTCGTCATTTCCTCAGCCAGTGTTTTTTGGGCTTTTCGCAAATGCGGTTCGTTTTCTACTGACACCGCCAGCTCTTCAATTTCTTCCCGGCTGATAAACGTGAAAATCTTCAAGTACTTAATGACGTCCGCGTCAGCCGCGTTGATCCAAAACTGGTAAAACTCATAGGGAGACGTTTTTTTCGCATCCAACCAAACTGCTCCAGTAGAAGTTTTGCCGAACTTTGTCCCATCAGATTTAGTCACAAGCGGAATCGTGATGCCGAATGCCTTAGTTTCTTCGTCATGCGTTTTCCGGATCATTTCCAGCCCCGACGTGATATTGCCCCATTGGTCAGAACCACCGATTTGTACGCGGCAGTGGAAGTTATTGTATAAATGATTGAAATCGATTGCCTGAATCAGTGTATAAGAGAATTCCGTGAACGAAATCCCTCCTTCAAGCCTCGATGCCACGCTGTCTTTTGCCAGCATGTAATTGATGGAAATCAATTTGCCGTAATCACGCAGAAATTCGATTACGCTCATTTCTCCGATCCAATCACGATTGTTGACCAGCTTAGCGCCGTTCTCAGAATTAAAATCGAAAATTTGTTCCATCTGTCCTTTGATCGCCTGGACATTGGAATCGATTTGCTCAGTTGATTGGAGCTGTCGCTCTTCGTTTCTTCCTGAAGGATCTCCAATCATTCCGGTTGCACCGCCCACTAGCAGGATTGGCTGATGGCCGTATTGCTGGAAGCGGCGCAATGTCAATAGCGGCACGATATGGCCGATGTGCATGCTGTCAGCTGTTGGATCTACACCGCAATATAAAGATATCTTTTGTTCCTCCAAAACTTTCTTCATACCTTCTTCATCAGTCTGCTGATAAAGCAGGCCTCTCCATTTCAAATCATCCAATAACTCTGTTGACATCCCAATTCCTCCTTTAAAATATAAAAAGCCCCTGCATGAAATTCATGCAGGGGCGCTTTAGCGCGGTACCACCCAGCTTAGGGATAAATCCCTCACTCGTTTCGTGCCAAAAGGGGCACTTCCCAAAGACTCCAAGCCTGTAATTCAGTCATGCGTTTTGACCGGTTCGCACCATTCACCGGCTCTCTGAACAAAATCCACATGTCCTACTTCGGACTCTTCTTAGCCTTAACAATATCGAAATATATAATAGTAGTTTACTTTATTCCTATGCATTGTCAATCTTTTAGCTGAAAATAAAAGATTATGATATAATTGAACAAGAATTTAGGAGGTTGATAAAGTGCTCGATCAATTCAAAAATTGGTTTAAAAATACAGAAAAAAAGTATAATTCATGGACTGACGCATGGAAAAGAACCAAATGGTACAAAAGTTTAAGCATCACAACAGGCGTTTTTTGGAACCTTGCACTCTTACTCGCCATCATACTCGTAGCCGGCGGTGTTTTTGCAGCATCAGTCGGAGCCGGATATTTTGCATCACTGGTTGATTCCGAAGAACTTCGCACGCCTGATGAAATGCGAAGTGAAATCTTCAGTTATGAAGAGACTTCGGAAATTTTCTTTGCAGACGGCATTTATCTAGGGAAACTCAGAACCGATCTGGATCGCGAGGAAATCAGACTTGAAGATGTATCTGATTATGCAATCGACGCCGTGTTAGCTACAGAAGACGAATACTTCATGGATCATGATGGGATCGTCCCAAAAGCGATTCTCCGTGGATTGTTCCAGGACGTCTCAAACTCTGACAGCCAAACGGGTGGCTCTACATTAACCCAGCAGCTGGTCAAAAACCAGATTTTGACTAACGAAGTATCGTACGAACGAAAAGCGAAAGAAATTCTTCTTGCCATGCGATTGGAACATTTCATGGAAAAAGATGAGATTTTCGAAGCTTACTTGAACATCATTCCTTACGGCCGCAGCTCCGCCGGCACGAACATCGCCGGAATTGAAACTGCAGCTAAAAGTATTTTCAACGTTTCCTCTAGCGAATTGAATTTGCCGCAGGCAGCATTTATAGCAGGAATCCCGAAAGCTCCTTACAGTTATACCCCTTATACATCAGGAGGCGGCCTGAAAGAGGAAGCCGGTTTGCAACCTGGACTCAACCGGATGTTGACAGTCCTGTATCGTATGAGAGAAACCAATGTCATCACCACCGAAGAATATGATGCAGCAGTTGCCTACGATATCGTAGCCGATTTCCGTCAAGGTGAAACCCGCTCTTACGAAGATTATCCATACATTACAGTCGAGCTTGAGAGAAGAGCTTCCCGTATCATCATGGATATATTGGCAGAAGAAAATGGAATTGATCCTGTAACATTGACTGAAAACGATAAGCTTTATGAGGAATATGCCATCCTCGCGGACCGCGCTGTCCGCTCGAACGGCTACCGAATCCATTCGACTATCGACAAAGAGATGTATGAAGCACAAAAAACTGCGGCAGAGTCTTATGAAAGTTATGGCTTAACCAGAACCAAGACGGTCGTCAACTCAGCAGGTGAAGAACGCGAACGGCAGTTCCCTGTTCAAGTTGGCGGAATGACCTTAGAAAACGACACTGGCCGCATTCTAAGCTTTATTGGTGGCCGTGATCATGCAGTGGAGAACTTGAACCATGCCACTCAGGCGTTTCGCTCTGTGGGATCTACCGTGAAGCCGCTGCTTGTTTATGCACCGGCAGTTGAACTGGGCGCAATCGGAGCAGGAAGCCCAGTTGTAGATGTCAAGTTTGAGCACGAAGACAGCGGCGGTGTTATGTGGGAACCGTCAAACTTTTTCGCGGACAGTGAGCAAGGCATTATGCCTGCCCGCGATGCTTTAGCAGAATCTCAAAACTTGCCAGCAATCAGACTGTTTGCACAAATCCAAAACCAGATGCCGATCCAATATATGGCACAAACAGGATTTTCACGGCTTACTGAAGCCAGTGCAGAACAAATCAATTCCAACTATTCCTCTGCCTTAGGCGGCGGAGTTGAAGGTTCTGTGGAAGAAGTCACTGCGAGTTATATGACTTTTGCCAATGAGGGCCGATTCAAAGATGCTTATATGATTGATCGCATCGAAGACGCTGAAGGAAATGTGATTTTTGAGGAAGCAGCTGATGCTGAAGGAGAATTGGTTTTCACTCCACAAACAACATATATTTTAACCGATATGATGCGCGAAGTTTTCAATTCGGATCGCGGAACAGCAACCCGTGCCAACAACCTCTTGAATTTCAACACTGATTTTGCCGGCAAAACCGGTACGACTCAAGATGCAAAAGATGTATGGCTCGTCGGTTATAACCCGAACATCACCATGACGGTCTGGCTTGGATACGGCCTAGAAGAATTCAGATTGAATGAACGCCCGAACAGTGAATTGCAGCCTTCAACTCGTGTAAACCAAGTATGGGCACGCGTTATGAACGCCACTTATGAAGTGAATCCCGAGTTGGTTGATCCGGAAGAAACGTTCCAGCAGCCGGACGGCGTAGTTGAACGTTCATTCTGTGGAATTTCAGGTTTGGCTCCGAGCAGTGAATGCTCAGATGCCGGCCTTGTCAGAACCGATTTATTCAATGAAAACGCAATGTTGCCAACTGAAGAAGACGACAGCTTTACGACCGCCTCTTATACAACGGTCAATGGAAACCGGGTTGCTGCACTTTCAAGCACACCACGTGAATTTGTCTCAGGCGGCGGAGTCGGAGTTTCTGAAGACTTCATCGAACGGATAATGGAACCTTTCGGAGGCGATGCTAGTACCCTATTCCCTAACAATTCAAGATTTTCATCAGTTGTGTCGGCGTCCCGCATCGAGCCTCAAGCGGGTGCACCATCTACTGTCAATGCATCATTGAATGGGAATACGATTACCTGGAGCAATTCTGCCTCCACCGACGTGGTAGGTTATCGCGTTTATAGAAGTGGCGGCTCAAGGGTCACATCCATCTCTGAAAACCAAAGCAATTCCTACTCATTGCCAGGATCTGGTGGCTATTATGTAGTCGCAGTGGACATCACTGGAATGGAATCATCTGCTTCAAACACAGTGACCATCGCCAGAGCTGCAGCTGCACCTACGCCAGCCCCAGTCGAGGAAGAAGAAGACGAACCAGTTGAGTCTTCCCCGCCTCCTGCTGAAAGTGGAACTGTGAATGAAGAAGAGGAAGAAGAAGAAGAAGACGTTCCTGCTGAACCAGATGCAGGCGACGATAATGGATCCGGCGATACAGAAGAAACGGAGCCACCTGCAGAAGAAGACGAACCTGAAGATGAACCAGAAGAGGAAGAAGAGGAAGACGACGCTTCTTCTCCTGCTTCAACCGAAGAGCCCGTCGAAGAGGAAGACGACGAGGAAGAATAAAAATAAGAACCAGCTCTCTTTTACCAAGGGAGCTGGTTTTTTGTAACTTTATAGAATTACCGAACCAGAATACATCAAGATGTACCCTATCAAAAAAATCTCCCGCCAGCTATTGGGCGGGAGATTCTCTATTTAATCTTCCATGGTTGATAGATCACCTGTCGGCAAATCCAGTTCCCAGGCTTTCAACACGCGGCGCATGATTTTACCGCTCCGTGTCTTCGGTAGCTTATCCTTGAATTCGATTTCTCTTGGAGCTGCGTGGGCAGCCAATCCTTTTTTCACGAATTGCTGGATATCTTGCTTTAACTCTTCCGAGGGCTCATGCCCTTCATTTAATGCGATAAAAGCTTTGATGATTTCTCCACGAACCGGATCCGGTTTTCCGATTACCCCTGCCTCAGCGACTGCTGGATGCTCGAGCAATTTACTTTCGACTTCGAAAGGGCCAACCCGTTCACCAGAAGTCATAATAACATCATCCACACGACCCTGGAACCAGAAGTACCCTTCTTCATCCATATAAGCCGAGTCTCCGGAAACATACCATTTATCCTTCAGGAAGTAGGAAGCGTATTTCTCTGGATTGTTCCAAATTTGCCGCATCATGGATGGCCATCCTTTTTCGATTGCCAAGTTCCCCATTTGATTTGGCGGCAATTCATTCCCTTGATCATCGACAATGGCCACTTTAACACCAGGCACCGGCTTGCCCATAGACCCAGGCTTGATATCCATGGATGGATAGTTGCAGATCGTCTGTGCACCCGTTTCCGTCATCCACCAAGTATCATGGATTCTTTTGCCAAAAACTTGAGCTCCCCATTTAATGACTTCAGGGTTAAGAGGCTCCCCGACCGATAAAACGTGACGCAATGTAGATAAATCGTATTCTTTTACCAGAGCGTCACCAGCCCCCATCAGCATACGGAAAGCGGTCGGCGCACTGTACCAGACAGTGACACCGAAATCTTCAATCGCCTGATACCAGCCTTCAGGTGAAAAGCGCCCACCGATGATGACAGTAGTAGTTCCTGTGAGCCATGGCGCAAATACCCCATAGGCTGTCCCCGTCACCCAACCGGGATCTGCCGTGCACCAATAAATGTCTTCTTCATTTAAGTCCAATACCCATTTCCCGGTCTGATATTGCTGGACCATTGCATATTGGGCATGCAAAACGCCTTTCGGTTTTCCTGTGGAACCCGATGTATAGTGCAACACCAGTCCATCCTCTTTATCCAACCATTCAATATCAAATTTATCCGGACAAGTCGGCAAATGTTTCAAGACATCAATATGCTGATTGTCTTCTTCGATGTTTTCTCCCACAAGGAAAACAGTCTTCAGATTGGGTAACTTGTCAACCGGTATTCTGGACACTAATTCTGGAGTAGTGATGATTGCTTTCGCTTCACTGTCATCCAAGCGGTCATAAATAGCACCTTCCATGAAGGCTTCGAATAAGGGCCCTACGATAAGCCCCATTTTCAATGCGCCGAACATCATGAAATATAGTTCAGGAGATCTTGGCATAAAGATGAAGATTCTGTCGCCCTTTTCCAGAGTGGAATGAGAACTTAATAAATTGGCTGCCCGGTTGGTCATCCGTTTCATTTCGTTAAACGTGTATGACTCGTTGCGGTGTTGATCTTTATAATATAGAGCAACTTTGTTTTTTCGGTACGATTCTGCATGCCGGTCGATTGCTTCATAGGCCATATTCAATTTTCCGGTTTTATGCCAGCTAAACTCTTTCTCCACTTGTTGCCAATCAAAGTTTTCTGCAATTTCATCGTAATTATGTAATTGATGATTTCCTTGAACTGCTGGTAGCGCTTCCACTTTCATCCTAATCACCCTTTCCGTAAGATATTCTTTTATTCTACAACATTGTGACAAATGAATGCCAATTATTTTAACTTTTTTGAAAATACAGCTATTTTTAAATAGACATTTCCATTTTCACCAGATCTTCATGTATAATGAATCTAATTGTATCTTACAGGCGGTGAAAAAATGGAGCATAAAAAAACGTATAATGTAATGGAATTGAAAACAAAACACGGCACCATCGCAATCGAAGGACCTGTCCCTTCGAGCGAGTTAAAAACCCTGGACTTTCATGAAGATCTCGTGGCTTTTCGTCCCCCGGCCCAGCAGCATAAAGCGATCACAGAAATTGCTGACTTGCCCGAAGGCCGAATTCTAATCGCGCGGGACAATAATATGATAGTCGGCTATGTAACCTTTTTGTACCCTGATCCACTCGAAAGATGGTCTGAAGGCAAGATGGATAATTTAATCGAACTCGGTGCTATCGAAGTTATTCCGAAATTCCGAGGAACCGGCGTCGGCAAAGCCCTCCTGAAAGTGTCGATGATGGATGATGCGCTGAATGATTTTATTGTCATCACAACGGAATACTACTGGCACTGGGATTTAAAGGGAACCGGATTGAATGTTTGGGAATACCGTAAAATGATGGAAAAAATGATGCAGGCCGGCGGACTTGAATATTATGCCACCGATGACCCTGAAATCAGCTCACATCCCGCAAATTGCCTGATGGCAAAAATCGGAAGCCGTGTCGACCCAGCCTCCATTCAACAATTCGACCAGCTGCGTTTCATGAATCGCTATATGTATTAATCATTTCAATAAGGAGTGAATTTGATGTTAGTAGAAGAAATCATGAAAACGGAAGTACATACCCTTCGATCAGATCAAACCGTACAGGATGTTTTGAATTTATT
>DATHVY010000103.1:0-4293 GCA_035461045.1 Planococcus sp. (in: firmicutes) | reverse complement strand
AATCTGTCGCTATTTATTCCAGTCCAGGGGCGTTGTTTGCAGTGCTGAACAGATCATCCTCGGTTCCGGGACTGAACAGCTGATGCCCCTGTTAATCCGACTTTTGAACAAATCATTTGTCTACGGTTTTGAAAATCCGGGTTATCCGTTGACTCATGACATTTTCGACAATTATGATCGCCGATCTCTGCCGATACAAGTAGACGGTGAAGGAATCGACGTCGGTCAGTTAGAAGCTTCCGAAGTTGAAATCGCCTATGTCACACCATCCCACCAATTTCCCACCGGGTCGGTATTAAGCGCAACCCGCAGGGCACAACTATTGAATTGGGCAGCCTCAAAACCCGACCGCTATATTATCGAAGACGATTATGACGGGGAGTTCCGCTATACAAGCCGCCCCATTCCGGCCCTCCAAGGCATGGATCCAAGCGGCCGTGTAATTTACATCAGTACGTTTTCCAAGTCACTCATGCCCTCCATCCGAATTGCCTACATGGTTCTGCCTAAAAAAATATTGAGGGATTATCATCAGACGTTCTTGCACTATTCTTCTTCAGTGCCGCGTTTAGACCAGCAACTTGTTGCCCAGTTTATGAAAGAAGGACATTTTTCACGCCACCTGAATAAAATGCGAAAGTTATACAAAAGGAAACTTGAAAAATTGATGACTTCTCTTTCTTTATACTCTCCTTACGTGAGAGTTTCTGGAGAACAAGCGGGTATGCACATCGTTTTGACAGTAAAAACCCCTTACACTGAACAGCAACTTGTTGAAAAAGCCAAACACGCGAACATCCGGGTCTTCGGTCTGGAATCCTATGACGTTCACCAACGATCGATCTCCCCACCTAAAATCATCATCGGTTTCGGTGGTTTGTCTGACGAAGACATCGAAGAAGGTGTAACCGAGCTGATGGCTTGCTGGGAAATCACAAAAAAAAGCAGTTCATCTCCTGGAAGATGAACTGCTTCTTTAAAACAAACCTTTTACAAAATCAGTAGCGCCGTCCCACATTGTGACAAAGAATCCGCCGATTGCCTGCAGAGAAAGCGAGAACCAATTGGCACGCTCTACGCTTTCAGTGGCAATCACTGGTGCTGTCTGGGATTCATTATCCAAATACCCAAGATCGGTACCGCTTGAGTTAACGAGACGGACAGAACCAACAACCTGCTCTTTTTCAATGGCAGCTACTAGCTGGCCATCAGTCAAAATCGATTCATCCATGACAAATTCCGGTTTGTATTGATCTTTCTCACTTGTTCGGACCATCATCGATAACGGCTCTTTTACCGCAATATTGATTTGGTCTTTCTTGCCTTTCGCCACTGGAAGAGATTGTTTTTCTTCAAATTGGTAACCTGCAGGAACGATTTCCTGTTTGGTAAATTGCCCAAAGCCAAAATCGAACAAAGCGCGGGTAGCATCAAAACGGGCTTTATAAGAACCAACTCCATCGCTGTCTACAGCTTTCATGACCACGGCAATCAACCGAGTATCTCCACGTGTCGCTGTTCCGGTAAAACCGTGGCCTGCAAAAAGTGTGGTCCCGGTTTTTAAACCATCGACTCCTTCATATTCATAGACCAATCCCGGAAGCATGAAGTTCCAGTTGTCCATTTGAGTAGCATCATCTGTGCCTTCACGGAAAATCAGCTTAGGAATTTTTGTGGTTTCCAGCACTTCCGGATATTCATCCAGCAGAATTTTCGCCAGTTTAGCAACTTCACGGGCCGGCATAATATTTTCTTCTTCAACTTCCGTTCCTTCAGGGTGGAAGCCCATTAAATCAGCATTATTCAAACCAGTTGAATTTACGAATTTAGTATCTTTCAAGCCGAATTCTGCAGCTTTATCATTCATTAAACGAACAAATTCGCCTTCTGTACCGGCGATTGTTTCGGCAATTCCAATTGTGGCAGCATTGGCAGAATAAATCGCCATCGCCTCATATAACTCCTTGATCGTATAAGCTTCTCCGACTCTTAACGGAACATTGCTCAATCTCAGGTCCTGAGATATTTTAAAAGTTTGATCGGTTACTGTATAGGTTTGATCCCAGCTTACCCGGCCATCTTCAATGGCTTCAAACAACAAATATTCACTCATCATTTTAGTCATGCTGGCAACACCAAGCGGCGTTTCAGCATTTTGCTCATAAAGGATTTTCCCTGTATCAGCGTCTACCAGAATAGCAGCGTCGGCCTGGATGTTTAATGAGCCATTCGCTTTTGTCTGTTGGGGCACGAGCAGGGTCATAAGAAAAACAGTTAGTACTGTCAGCAACATGATCGATTTCAAACTTCTTTTCACTTGATTGAATACCTCCATTAATAAGTTTAACCATACTAGTCTATCATATATTGAATCATTTGGAATATAAACATGATAAAAGCACTCTTTTCCATTAAAAACTAATAGAAAAGAGTGCCAAATAATTGACCTGTTATGAAATTGAGTAGTTGGGTGATTCTTTAGTAATCTGAACATCGTGAGGATGGCTCTCCAATAGTCCAGCTCCGGTCATACGGATGAACTGGGCTTCTTCACGCAATGTCTTCAAGTCCTTAGTTCCGCAATACCCCATACCTGCGCGAACCCCGCCGATCAATTGATGAATCGTGTCCGATAAAGGTCCTTTAAAAGGCAAACGCCCTTCAATTCCTTCAGGAACCAGTTTTTTTGCTTCGTCCTGGAAGTAACGGTCTTTTGAACCTTTTTCCATTGAAGCAATTGATCCCATACCTCGGTAAGTTTTATATTGGCGACCTTGGAAGATTTCTGTATCCCCAGGGCTTTCGGCTGTTCCGGCAAGCAAACTGCCCAGCATGACCACATGCCCACCAGCCGCCAAAGCTTTAATGATATCTCCTGAATATTTGATGCCGCCATCAGCAATGATCGCTTTGCCGTGTTTACGGGCTTCTGTAGCGCAGTCATACACAGCAGTTATTTGTGGAACGCCAACGCCTGCAACGACTCGGGTTGTACAAATTGAACCGGGTCCTATTCCAACTTTGACCACATCTGTACCTGCATCAATTAAAGCTTTAGTGCCCTCAGCAGTTGCGACGTTTCCTGCAATAATCGTCAAATCCGGATATTCTGTGCGAATTTGAGAAACCATGTTCAAAACCCCTCTTGAATGACCATGAGCGGTGTCCAATACAATTACATCCACTTGGGCTTTGACTAAGTGCTCAACACGTCTCATTGTATCTGAAGTCACTCCAACTGCGGCTCCAACTAGTAAACGACCATGCGCATCTTTCGCCGCATTCGGGAATTCCATAACTTTTTCTATGTCTTTGATGGTAATCAGCCCTTTTAAAATGCCACGGGCATCTACGATCGGCAACTTTTCAATTTTATATTGCTGCAGAATTTTTTCAGCGTCTTCCAATGTGGTACCTACAGGAGCTGTCACCAGTTTTTCTTTGGTCATCACATCATCAATTTTCAATGAATAATCTTGGATAAACCGCAAATCGCGATTTGTGATGATTCCCACCAGCTTGAGTTCTTCATTGTTATTGACAATCGGTACACCTGAAATCCTGTATCTGCCCATCAAATGTTCCGCATCATAAACTTGATGCTCAGGAGTCAGGTAAAACGGATCTGTGATAACGCCATTTTCCGATCTTTTGACAGTTGTCACGTTCTCAGCTTGCTCTTCAATGCTCATATTTTTATGAATAATTCCAAGACCGCCTTGACGTGACATTGAAATCGCCATTTTTGCTTCTGTGACAGTATCCATGCCTGCGCTGATAATTGGAATGTTTAATTTAAGGTTAGCAGTGAGTTCCACTGATAAGTCAATATCTTTTGGCAACACTTCCGATTTAGCTGGTACAAGTAAAACATCGTCAAACGTTAATCCTTCTTTAACAAATTTCGATTCCCACATTTTTGATACGCCTCCTGCTTCCATTTGAATATTATTGTAAGATTATCAGCGGAGGTATACAGTGTCAAGAAAACAAAAAGAGAAAAATTATTCGGAATACTCTTTTAAAGTGAGTTTTAAAGTTTTCTTCCCTTTTATTAGGAGATGTTTGAGGAGCGTAACCGTTAAATCAAATTTCTTTATCAATCAAATAAATACTTTGTGAAATTCCATTTAATTCCTCGATGTATTTTTCCTTTAGATTCTCTATGGATAGAAAAAAGCCGTTACCGGAATCGGTAACGACCTTTTTGATGTGCCCAGCGACGTCCTACTCTCACAGGGGGAGACCCCCAACTACCATCGGCGCAAAAGAGCTTAACTGCCGTGTTCGGGA
>DATHVY010000102.1:0-3229 GCA_035461045.1 Planococcus sp. (in: firmicutes) | reverse complement strand
AAAAAAGGCTTCCAAAATAGCTGGAAGCCTTTAACCTATTGTTTTGCCAGTTCTTTTTCGGATTCGTTCAAGTCAACATCAACCGATGAGACATAATAACGTTTGCCTTCCGTGTTGGAGATGGAGACGTTTTTTCGGTCGAACAATGATACGGTTTCGATCTTCGTCATCTCGCCTGTTTCCGGGTCTTGTTCATACACACGGTATCCAATGATCGCGTCGTCACGGACAGCATGCCACGAAATGTTGAACGAAGTGGCAGTGACTTCAGCAGGTGGTTCGGGCAATGTTTCGCTCACCTGTGAATCAGAAATCAGTTCTGCGGACACAACCAGCCGCTCTTCATGCGATCCGATGTTTCGGTTAAAGACGCCTGTGCATGTGATGACGTTCAGCATCCGTTTATCGGAAGGACCAAAAATTTCCCGAATAGGGGCTTGGTCCGTTTCGTAGCTGGCGATTTCCGTTACTTCGAAAACCATTTCACGGCCATCGGCATCTGTCACTGTAATGGTTTCTCCAATTTGCACTTTGTCCAAATCGTAAAAAATGGCAGGGCCTGTAAGGCTGTCGACGTGGCCGGCGAGAACGGAGTGACCGCGGGAACCGGTAAGGTAACCAGGCTCGAACCAGCCGACTTCATCCACGTCATCGGGCACGCCCATTTCGCCATTCTCGAGGATGCCCGTCGGTTGAATGTCTGCACTTATGCCGACGGAAGGAATATCGATACGGGCAGGTTCCATGCCGCGGATACTTTCCTGGCGTTCACGCTGCAGCATTTGCAGTTTTTCCCGCTGTTCCGGGAGGATGGGAAATTCAGCGATTTTATCCACGAACTTCCCGCTTACTTGTTCTGTTTGTACTTCTTGTCCCGTGGTTTCCGGCAGTTCGAGCTGTTCAATTTCATCTTCAAACGACTCTTCACTGGCCAGCGGCTGCAAAATGAAGAACAGCACCGTGCACAAAATAAAGGCGGTCAGGATCGTCATAAACTGCTTCATATTTCCCCTCCTTTCTCACAAAAATTCTTTCATACATTAAGATTGTTTGCTTTGACGATAGGTAATGGTTCCAGCTCCCAGCAAAATGAGTCCGCTAAGGGCAATCCATAGCATCATGGGGCTGCTTTGTGCTGCAGATCCGCCAAAGCCGGTTTTCGGCATTTTTTCAGGTGCCGTTTCTTCAAAGTTCTCTGGGAACTGGTCGACAATCGCTGCACTTAGGCCAGCTCCGATATCAAACATGATCGCATAGCCAGTGCGGTACGATTCGTAGGACGTTCCGTAATCTCCTGACGTGTAGAAGTTAAACGCATCGATGACGGAGTTTTCATGGGTTTGAATGTTTTCAATCGTTTCTTCCAGTGGCATGCGGTCTTCTGTGGCTGAGTTGAAAAATGTGCCAAGTTCGGTTGCGAACGTATCGGTCAGCGTGAGTGTTGCTCCATCAATTGCTTCAGTATTCTCTGAAGCGGTCGCACCTGCCAATTCGCCTTGAGCGGAAATGTGATCGTTATTCCAGATTCTCACGAATTCTTCGCTTGCTTCTTCACCATAAATAGAAGCGATGGCTGCGCGGAATTCTTCCGTGTTCTGGTCTTGTGCCCAATCCGCGAAATCGAAATCTTCCGAGCCGTTAAAGCCCTTCGTCATGCTGAGTTGTGCCAATGCGAAATGTTCTGCCGCAATACGGTTAACGGTGGCGCGGAAATCACCGGCTGGTGTGTTCGGATTGGTGAATTGGTCGGGAAATTGGGTTGCAATAGCACCACTGATTGCACTGCCGGCTCCAAAAATTTGCTTGAAGCCATCCAGGTAGGACGTATAGGCTTCTACATACTCACCACTTACATAAAGGTCAAATGTATTCTGGACAAAATCTTCATGCTCACGAAGTGCTTGTTTAGCGCCTTCTTCCGGCAAATTGCCTTCGGTTGCTTCGGATAAGAAGGCTGCCATCTCTTCAGTGAACGAGTCGATCTCTTCGAGTGCTTGCTGCTGCATTTCTTCGTCGCCGTTTTTCACGGCCGTCGCGTAATCATCAGTCCCTGTATTGTGTTGTTCAAAAATAGCGGTAAAGGCTGCGCCGCCTTCTTCACCGTAAACGGAAGCGATGACCGGCTCCATATCCCGTGTGTTTGCGTCCAGTGCTTCCGTTGCAGCGTCCGCCGCTTCGTCTTCATCGTAAGTTTTCATCATGGAATCGATGGCCAACGCATAGTGTTCGGACAGCAAGCTGTCGAGTGTCGTGCGAAGTTCGATTCCGCTCGTGTCCGAGGCGGGCATTTCATTTGCCGAAGCCGAGATGCCCATGCTTGGTACGAGCAGCGCGGCTCCCAGTACAGGTGCCAGTAATTTTCTCCATTTCATCAGTAACCACTCCTAATTAGTTGAGTTCTTATTGACATAACGGAGGGTTTTCAAAAATAGATCACTTTTTCGAAAATTTATTGCCTTATAATAGAAAGGAAAATAAAGATGCTATGAAAAACAGGATTTTGTCCGCTTTCACGAAGATGTTCAAAGAAGGATGGTTCTATAAAACAACGCGTGCTCATAGTGAACTAAAACCCGACTTCGTACGTTTAGTGAATAAGAGACCATGAAATTCGGGTTCGAGCACTTGGTGTTCTCCTAGATCACAGGTTGTAGTATGCTTGGAAGACGAAATCTGATAAAAAGGGGAACATCGATGGAGAAACTTTCGGATATTGGGCTCTACATACGGATAAAGGAACAAGATAAAGCCGCGCTTGAACTGATGTATGACCGTTATGAAAAAATCCTTTTCTCTTTCCTGTACAAGATGACGGGAGAACGGGATCTGGCGGAAGAAGCATTGCAGGAAGTATTCATTAAGATTTGGCGGGGCAAAGGGGAGTACGATGAGAGTAAGGGGAAGTTTTCTTCCTGGCTGTTTCGGATGGCGCAAAATGTGGCCATTGATCTGATACGCAAACGGAAAAAGCCGACTGTTCCACTGGATGAAATTGAAGAAATGACGAGCAGCGAATCCAGCGTTGAAGAGAAAGTCGAATGGCAAGAACAAAAAGATCAAATCCAAGGCGCTGTCCAAGGCCTTTCGAGCGAACAACAGAAAATGATTCAACTCTTCTATTTCAAGGGGTATACACACGAAACCATATCGGAGCAATGCGGTGTCCCGCTCGGAACTGTGAAAAGCAGGATCCGGCTGGCGCTGAAAAAATTGAAAACCACACTGCACG
>DATHVY010000101.1:0-10865 GCA_035461045.1 Planococcus sp. (in: firmicutes) | reverse complement strand
TGTGCAGTGTTCATGGGAATGACAATATTTACGCTCGACAAGTATGGAAGATTTCTATAGAATATAAAGAGAACAATACTGTATTAATTGCGATTGGTGAAGGGAGTGTCATACATGAATTTAATCATTGTTATTTTTGGGCTGACTGCCATTCTTGCCGCTGTCGGCACTGTCCAAACCTTCAGAAACAAAGAAGTATTAGGATTCTTATTTAATTTTGGAACTTTGGTGATTTTTGGAGCTTTTACAATTGCAACACTCATTACTCAAGGATATCCACCAGGCACGTTTTAACCATAAAAAAACCGGCGCTAATCAAGCGCTGGTTTTTTTATGGGTAAATTCAAGCAGTGAAAAACCGTGGACCTCGTGTCCACGGTTTTTCAAACTCAATGGCATTTGCCTATTCAGTTTCGTATATTTCTTCCTCGCTCAATAAGCTGCCATCTTCTTCATCATAGAAGCGTAATAAATCCCCATTGATGATTGACTCGGAAAATTCAAGCTCTTCAAATGCACTTTCAATGAAAGGATCACATAATTCCCTTTCAGTTTCTGCACCGGTCTCTCTGTCGTAACAGACATTTCCGCCGTAGACAAATTCATCGCTGACAAAACGGCCATCACGGAAAATCACAAATTCTTCATGTTCTTCAGAGAACATGTCCCCGCCAAATTGCATATCCATGGAGGTATCGATCCCCATCATGTGCAAAACAGTCGGACGGATGTCAATTTGACCGCTGACTTCTTCGTTCACATACCCTTCACCGTAGCCAGGGATGTGGACGAAGAATGGCACCCTTTGCAGCTGGGCTGATTCATAAGGTGTAATTTCTTTTCCTAAATATTGTGCCATCGCAGCATTGTGATTATCGGAGATGCCGTAATGGTCACCATACATGACGATGATGGAATCTTCATACAGCCCGCTTGCTTTCAATTCATCAAACAGCACTTTAACCGCTTCGTCCAAATACCTGGACGTTTGAAAGAATCGGTTCAGGGTGCCGGAGTTGGAATCGAATTCCTCAATGAGCTTATCTTCTTCATCCAGCGTGAACGGATGGTGGTTGGTCAATGTGATCAAACGGCTGTAAAAAGGCTGTGGCATTTCGGACATGTGATCGACAGCCTGTTCGAAAAATGGAATGTCTTTCATGCCCCAGTTGACTGCCTCCCCTTCACCCACTTCAAAGCTTTGTAAATCCAAAAATTCATCGATATTCATCGAGTCATACATCATGTCCCGATTCCAGAAACTCTTCGTATTGGCGTGTTGGACATTGGTCGCATACCCGTTGTTCCCTAATTTTTCGGCCATTGAATTGAACGTGTTGCCGCTATGGGTAAAGAACACGGCGCCTCCACCCAACGGATACAGGCTATTTTCAAGAAGGAACTCCGAATCCGAGGTTTTCCCCAAGCCAGTTTGATGATAGAAATCCGAAAAATAGATGGTGTCCTCGTCTTCGGTCAGCTCGTTGAGGAACGGGGTGATGACTTCTCCATTCATTTCCTGGTTGATCGTGAACGATTGCATTGACTCCAGTGTCACAACGATCAAGTTCTTCCCTTCGGCGATTCCGAACATCTCTTCAGAAGGCTCCGCTTGGTTGGAGCGGATATAATTATTCACTTCAATCAATTCGGAACCATCCGCAAATGCTCGTTGCGCCTGTGATTTCGACTGTACGTAAATATCATAAAGATGATAGTTGTACATGCCCAGATTTTTGACCAGCATTTCACGATCGAAACTCCGGGTCAGAAGTTGAGGGCGCTCCATTTCAGCCAATCCCAGGTTAAGAAATAGAACCGCAGCTGATAGGATGAAATACGCTCTTCTTTGGACTGACGGCAATTTAACGCTTGTTGAACTGACTTTCACAAAGCTGATGGCCAGCAGGACGATAAAGAAATCTGCAAAATAAATGATATCGGTCCAATACATGCTTGCCAAAGCCGACGACTGGACATCTGCAAAATTCTCGGTCTGGAACAGCACCGGCAAGGTGATGAAGTCATTGAAAAAGCGGTAAAAAGCGACATTTCCGTACAATATAATTGAAGTGATGACAGTCATGGCCAATAAATAGTAGTTTTGAGATCTTGCCTTCTTGTAAAAAAGAGATAAACCATACAAAAACAACAGGAGGCTCAAGGGACTTAAAAACAAAATAAATTCTTGCAATACATTGTCAATAGTAATTGAAAAGCCGGTTTTATAAACGATATACGTTTTTATCCATGTTGCAATAATAGCGATTGCAAGGATTGAGTGTTTAGGCCACTCCTTTTTAAACATCCTGCACATCCTCCTCATTTTTAAGAAATCCATATCCAAAGGATTATTCAGGGTCTGGTCTGAAACGACTCACAAAAATCCAGCTCAGATAAATAAACTAAATTATACATACCCTTAATAAGACGCTTGAAAACATGATATGTTTCAAAAAAAGTGAAATTAAGATAATTCGCTCTTTTTCTGTCTTAAAATCATCATTGCGGTGGCGAATTCCTGCGGAGTGATGAATTGCATATGATACAGCTCCCGAATCTCATCCTCCATCAGTTGAAGGTCCGCAATGGGATCTTTTGTGTAGATGAATGTCCCGTACCTACGCAATAATTGCATGACGTCATATAAGTTCTTCATGCCTTCACCTGCTTTGTATCAATATAAAAATCTTCGGTATGAATTCCATCGACTGGTATATCATGGGCTTCCACAGGTACTGTCTCGACCAGTTGATTTTGAAACGCCAATGATCGGGTTTTCCCTACATATTCGCTCAAGTAACGATCAAAATAGCCTCCCCCAAAACCGATGCGGTAGCCCCTTCGGGAAAAAACGACCCCGGGAACGATCATCAAATCGATTTCTTCTGCAGCTACATGCTGTGTTTTAGAGATTATAGGCTCTTTTAGCTTCATATAAACCGTTTCCAATTGATTGAAATCCTCAATAATATAAAATTCCATTCTTTTGGACTCCGGGGTACATTTTGGAACCGCTACTTTTTTATTCAGTTTCCAGCAAGTTTCGATGAGCTCCAGCGTATCCACCTCAGGATATGCTGAAATGGTCACGCCGATTGAACTGGCATTGATAAAAGCCGGATCGGCCATTAAACTTTGTCTGACTTTTGCGGATTTGGATCGATATTCCTCATCGCTCATCGAATTTAATTTTTTTAAAATGAGTTTACGAATTTCTATTTTCTCCACAGACGTCCACTCCCCTATAATAGAAAAAAGCCAAAACCGGAAAGGTTTTGGCAGTCAATGTATTACTTTGTTTCACGATGTACAGTCATTTTCTTTTCACGTGAGCAATATTTTTTCATTTCAAGACGCTCAGGGTTATTGCGCTTATTTTTAACAGAGCTGTAGTTACGTTCGCCACAATCTGTACAAGCTAAAGTGATGTTAACACGCATCTTTATCCCTCCTAATTCTTTCAAAGATCATTTATAAATAAGCATGATTTATACGACTTTATTATTATAGCATGTTTGCGAATAAAGTCTACTGACACGACGCAATTTTTTCCTGAATAATTCTTCAGCTGCCTGGTAATTCATCTTTGGACACAGAATAAGGATCAATGTCTTCGCATTATTAATTACCGTCTTCCCCTTCTTCGACCACTGTATTTGCATAGGGAGGCTTGATCAGTGTAGGAGATTCCTCCGCATACTGGTCTTTCAATTCAAAGTAAGAGTCCAAAGCCGCACGCGCGATTTGGTTGCTGTATGTCGGTACTTTGCTTGGGTCAGTGGTGATGTATGGAATGACTACTGCATACGCCACTTCCGGATTATCGAATGGAGCAAACCCAACGTGTGCAGTGGTTACTGATCTTTGGGTGTAGAAAGGACTTTCCGGATCATCGTAATAGTTGATTTCAGCTGTCCCTGTTTTTCCGGCGGCAGTATACTCGGTGTCATTGAAAAATGATCTGGCTGAGCCCTGGTTTCCTGTATAGACGCGGCGCAGTCCTTCTTTTACATGATCGATTTCCTGTTGGCTGTTGTTGATGCGATTCAAAATTTTCGGTTCGATAACCGTCTCGACCGGTCCCAGGTTCTGGCCGTCGCCCGAAGCCTGGCGAATTTCTTTGACAATCTGAGGCTGCACCCGATACCCATCGTTCGCGATTGTAGAGATATATTGAAGCAATTGAAGAGGCGTGTAGGTATCATATTGTCCAATAGCTAAATCCAGAAAAAGTCCCGGATCGGTCGGCACGAATCTTCCAGTTACACCTTTGGCTTCGTTTGGCAAGTCTATACCGGTCCGCACTCCGAGGCCAAATTGGGCAAGAGAATTTCTCATTTTACTGAAATCGTCGTCGGATACCGAAAATCCTTTTCTGTACTCATACGTATTGCCGGACATTGCCAAGGCAAGTTTGAACATATAAACGTTCGATGAACGCTCTAACGCCAATAGATCATCCATCGGAATCCGATTGAATGGAATCCGGTTAAAAATGGACCCTTTGAGCTGGTTACCCGGCAATTGCAATGGTTCGTCAATCATCACTTGGTTCATCTCGACGGCGTCATGTTCATAGCCCGCCAGCAAAGTCGCCCCTTTAACGACGGATCCGATCGGATAAGCGGCTGTGAAAGTACCAAATGCATGATCTCTGACAATTTGGGTGCCATTCTCATCCGTATCCAGTTGTTTGCCGACCAGTGACAACACTTCGCCGGTTCTTGGATCCATCATCACTAGGTATGCGTCTTTCACCAATTGTGAATTGGGTCCAGCTTTCAATTCCAGGAGCTTTTCTTCGACGATGTCTTCCATTGCTTCCTGCATTTCGCTGTCCAGTGTGAGGATTAGATCCTTCCCAGGGTTCCCTTCATCCATCACCATGGTTTCAATCACCTGGCCGCGGCCATTGGTTATATTTTTAACGACTGACTTCTGTCCTTGCAGGACTTCTTCATACTGTTCTTCCAAAAAACTGGTTCCGACTCGATCATTTCGCGAATAATCTCTAGCCAGGAAATAATCCAATTTATTGGCAGGAATCCCCTGCTCCGGTGTGGTTGTGCTGCCGAGCACGGTCAGGCCGCTCGCCCTCGTCCGTTTCCAATCCGTAATCGTGTTGACCCCTTGCAGCTTGGGATCAGTCAGACGTTCTGAAACCCGGGCAAACTCTTCATCCGTAACGCCATCATTTTTTATGATTTGGGGGGATAATGCGTAACCGGAAGTCATTTCACGGTATATAGCAAGAATCTCCAACTGTTCCCCTTCAAGGCTTTCAAGTTCTTCTTCTGAAACTTTCTCACGCACCAGTGCATCCAACCTTTGCTGCTTCTCTCTTGCAGTCAAATCCTGGGCATTTATCGCTTCTTTTTCCTCGTCCGTAACTTTTTCATTCGCTTCCTCCGGATAGAGGCTGATCCAGAAATCCTGCTTATCGCGAAGAGTTACACGGCTGGTATCTTTTTCAATGAGCTTAGCCAGTTCAGATGCCGTTTCCAGCATCTCAGCTCTTTTCGTAGTCTGCATTGCTGTATAAGTAATGGCATTCACCGGATTATTGTCAACCATGACTCGTCCTTCGCTATCAAAGATGCGGCCTCTTGGCACGCTGGTATTGACAGGGACCTCTTCGGTTCTAGCCAAAGCACGCGTATAATCTTCCCCTTTGACAATCTGCAAATAACCCAGTCGTAAAATCAGGACTGAGAATAGCAGGAATATGGCAAAAAAGAGGATATTCATTCTGAAGACAGTATGGCTTTTCAATTTCGACTTCGCCATGGAAACCCGTCTGCTTTGAGGAGTGGTCATATGGGCGGATACCCCTTTCTAGTAAAAATACGCGACTTTTAGTATACCATTCCATATAGAAAAAGCACACATTAATTCTGACGAATTAATGTGTGCAAAGTTTCAATTATTGACATTTATTTTGCAGATTCGTAACGTTTGGAAACTTCATCCCAGTTGACTACATTCCAGAATGCTTCAATGTAATCAGGACGTTTGTTCTGGTACTTCAGGTAGTATGCATGTTCCCAGACATCCAATCCAAGCAATGGTGTCTTGCCTTCCATTACTGGTGAATCCTGGTTAGGTGTAGAAGTGACTTCAAGCTCTCCGTTAGAAAGAACTAGCCAAGCCCAACCTGAACCGAAGCGTGTTTTACCTGCTGTAGCGAATTTTTCTTTGAACTCATCAAAGCTTCCAAATTTAGCGTTGATCGCTTCGCCAAGTGATCCTGTTGGAGTTCCCCCGCCATTTGGCGAAAGCAGTTCCCAGAATAATGAATGGTTTGCATGGCCTCCGCCATTGTTGCGGACAGCCGTGCGAATCGATTCCGGAAGTGCATCCAGATCAGAAATAAGTTCATCAATCGATTTTGAAGCAAGATCATCGTGGCCTTCTAGAGCCGCATTTACATTCGTGATATAAGTATTGTGATGTTTCGTGTGGTGGATATTCATCGTTTCTTTGTCGATGTGTGGTTCCAGTGCGTCGTATGCATACGGTAACTCGGGTAATTTGTAAGCCATGATTAAATTCCTCCTTGAGTCTATTGTTCTACTTTCATAGCGTATCAAAATTTTCAGACCGATTCAAACAAAATGGACGATTGACCAATCTTTCAGACCTTTGACTGAACTAAATCACGATAAAGAATAAGGCAACCATAACAATCTGAATGATTCCCTTTGTGAAAACCGAAGTGACAAAACCGACAACCGAACCGATGCCTGATTTGATGGAACGTCGAATGGAAGACCGATTCACAGCCAGTTCAGCAATGATGGCGCCGATAAACGGTCCCAGGAGAATCCCGATGATCGGAAGGATAAATGGGCCGACGATCAAGCCGATCGTGCTTCCCCAAAACCCGGCTCTGGAACCGCCGAACTTTCGAACACCAAATGCATTGGCCAGCGCGTCACTACCGAAAAGCAAAACCACAAACAGGATTTGAGTCAACCAAAACCACCAAGGCAGGTTACCAAAATCAAAAAACAGGCCATAGGCGACAAACCCGCCGAATATAAACAGCACTGCAGGAATAATCGGGTAAATCAGCCCTACAAATCCAATTAGGAACAATACTGAAATGACAACCCAACCGATAATTTCCATATACTCACCCTCCAAAAGAAAACTCCCTTATATCGTGCCCTACATTTTTTTAAATGTAAAGCGATATAAGGGAGTGACGTTTGATTATGAACGGTTTCCAAGGATGGCTTCCGCGATATTGACGGAATGGTCGCCAATACGTTCGAGATTGCTGACAATGTCAACAAAAACAATGCCGGCTTGAGCGGAACAAGTGCCCTCATTCAAACGCATAATGTGTTTCTTGCGGAATTTGCGTTCCATTTTATCGATCAAGTCTTCCTGCACAGCTACTTCCCTAGCCAATTCATGGCTGTTGGTATCGAGTGCTTCCAGTGATTTTTGCACTGTGGCAATTGACAATTCGAACATTTCTCTCAAATCATCCATCGCATCATCAGTCAATTTCACTTTATTGTTTTCCTGATAGTCAATCAATTCGATGACGTTTTCAAAATGATCTCCGATTCTTTCGATGTCCCTGACCGTTTCCATCAGCATCGTGTGCCGCGTGGAGTCGGCTGTAGAAAGCGATTCGGCAGAAATCAGCACCAAGTAATCTGTAATCTTATGGTCCAGGTTATTGATGGCATCTTCTAGCTGATAGCCCATCTCCGCATTCTTTTTATTTTTTGTCAGGAGATATTCATACGATTCCTGAAGTCCTTGAACCGAGTAATTCCCCATGCGCAAAATTTCTTCTTTGGCTTGCCCCAAGGCGATGCTAGGGGATTGCGCGATAAAATTGATATCCAAATGCTTTGGTTTGAATTCAACCAGCACTTCATCGCCCGGAATGACTTTTGTTACCAAGTATGCCCAAGCTCCAATAAGCGGGAATTGGATAATCGTATTGGTTACGTTGAATGTTCCGTGTGCAAAAGCAATTTCCATTCTCGGTTCCAGATCCAAGAACGCCGAAATCCATTCGATATAAGCAGTGAACGGAACGAGAAGAATTAAGAAAATCACAGAACCCAGAACGTTGAAAAGTACGTGTACTGCCGCAGCTCTTCTGGCTGCAACGGAAGTTCCTAGAGCTGCCAGAACGGCAGTTACAGTCGTTCCGATATTATCCCCGAACAATACAGGCAGCGATGCATCCAAATCCAATAGACCTTCTGCATACAGACCTTGCAATATTGCAATGGTCCCACTGGAACTTTGAACGATGAACGTGACCAGAGTTCCGACCGCCACACCTAAAATCGGAAACTCACTCAGGTTGAGGGTCATTTCAATAAATGGCGGGAAATCACGCAGCGGCTTCATCGCTCCGCTCATCATTTCCATTCCGAGGAAGAGTCCCCCAAAACCGAAAATAACTTCTCCAATGTTTTGGATTTTATTCCGTTTAAAGAAGAAAATCAAGGCTGCACCAACCGCCATGATCGGCAGTGCATAAGCACCGACATCCAGGCCGATGATAAATGCGGTTACCGTCGTTCCGATATTTGCACCCATGATGACGCCAATGGCTTGTCTCAATGTCATAAATCCGGCACTGACCAGACCTACTACAATAACGGTCGTACCAGTACTCGACTGAATGAGGATTGTCACTACGATACCGACCAATACGCCCATGAAGGGATTAGTCGTGAATTTATCCAGAATATCCCTTAACTTGTCTCCCGCGGATTTTTGCAGGGCATCTCCCATAAATTTGATGGAGAAAAGGAAAATACCCAATCCACCGATAAAAGTAAAAAGTATTTCTTGCCAGTTCATTTCCACGGTTATCTTTTCAGCTCCTAAATTTCAAGTATCACACATAACCTATTATGTAGAGTTCATGAATCAAATGTAAATAGCTTTCTCAAAACTTTACAATCCCGTAACAAAGGCAAAATTTTTCGGCATCTGCTCATGTTATTATAAGTATATGAATGAAAGGAAGATGAACGTGAACTTATTTCAACTTTTCAAAGCTGCGTTGATGGAACCTAAAAAACAGGCAGCCGTCCGTATGTTAGGAATCGGAAAAATCATGCAATATATATTCGGACTGATCCTGCTGATAACTATTATCTCATTTATAGAACTGGCACTTGGGTTTGGTGATGCAACTTCCGAAATGGAAGGGTTGTTGCAGTATATAGAGGAAATCCGCTGGCTGCTCTACCCTTTCGCCTTTGTGTCATTATTTGTTTCCACCACACTCTACCATTTCATTAAAATCAGTTTTTTTGCATGGATCGGGCTGGGAATGCTGCGTGTGATGAAACGCAAAGGTGAATATCGACATCTATGGAGAACCACAGCCCTGGCTGTAACATTGCCTACGCTTTTATCTCTTGCAGCCAGCTACATCACGGCTGGCCTGCTGCTCCCGATGCTTGCCGCTAGCATAACCGTTCTTTATCTATACTTGGCCATCCGCTTCTATCCGAAGATGCCGGTTGCTCAAAAGAACCGATCATAACCTTTCTTCCTTGTCATTTTCAGCGCCAGACTGCTAAAATGACTATAGGTATCGGTTATTATCGAAAGAAAGGCAAACATACCTTTCTTCATATCATAGTAAATGGAGCTGACTTTAAAGTCAGCGATTCCCAAAAGGAGAGATTTTTAGAATGAGCGAACTTATACACCGTTCAAAAACACGCCCCGTCAAAGTTGGAGACATCACAATCGGCGGCAGCGATGAACTTTTCATCCAAAGTATGGCTACAACAAAAACACATGATGTAGAAGCTACTGTTGCGGAAATCCTTCGTCTGGAAGAAGCCGGATGCCAGGTAGTCCGAGTTGCCTGCCCAGATGAACGCGCAGCATATGCCATCGGCGACATCAAGAAACGCATCAACATCCCATTGGTTGTCGACATCCATTTCGATTACAAACTGGCGTTGATCGCCATCGAACAAGGTGCTGACAAAATCCGCATCAATCCGGGCAATATCGGCCGCCGCGAAAAAGTTGAAGCGGTTGTCAATGCTTGTAAAGCGAAAGGCATTCCAATTCGCATCGGCGTCAACGCCGGTTCTCTGGAACGCAAAATTTTAGAGAAATACGGCTATCCGACAGCAGACGGCATGGTTGAAAGTGCTCTTCATCACATTAAGATTCTTGAAGACCTGGATTTCCATGATATTATCGTTTCGCTTAAAGCATCGGACGTCAGCTTAGCTGTCGAAGCCTATGAAAAAGCGGCGCAAGCATTCGATTATCCGCTTCACTTAGGCATCACGGAATCCGGCACGTTGTTCTCCGGAACCGTAAAAAGTGCAGCCGGTCTTGGCGCATTGCTCGCTAAAGGCATCGGCAACACACTGCGCGTTTCCTTAAGTGCAGATCCGGTTGAAGAAGTGAAAGTGGCACGTGAAATGCTGAAAGTTTTCGGCTTGTCTTCCAATGCTGCGACACTGATCTCGTGCCCGACATGTGGTCGTATCGAGATTGACCTGATTACAATTGCCAATGAAGTTGAGGAATATATTTCCCATATCAAAGCGCCTTTGAAGGTAGCTGTTCTGGGCTGTGCTGTAAATGGACCAGGCGAAGCGCGCGAAGCCGATATCGGCATCGCCGGCGCACGCGGAGAAGGCCTGTTATTTATGAAAGGCAAAACTGTCCGCAAAGTTCCGGAAGAAACAATGGTTGAAGAATTAAAAGTTGAAATCGACAAATTGGCAGAGGAATATTTTGCCAAGCAAGCAGAAGAAAAGAAAGCGCTCGAACAACAAGCATAAGGTTGTGATTCTATGAAATACCGTTTCGGTATCGATATTGACGGAACAGTGACATGT
>DATHVY010000100.1:0-2474 GCA_035461045.1 Planococcus sp. (in: firmicutes) | reverse complement strand
CGGATGGCTTCGTCGAGCGAGTCGGTCTTCAAATCGGTATAGCGCGTGGCGATTCGTCGGTCAATCCGGGTTTCGTCCACTTCGATGGCAATGCAGACACCGCCCGCCATCGTCACCGCAAGCGGCTGCGCGCCTCCCATGCCGCCAAGTCCAGCCGTTAACGTGATGGTGCCCCTCAACGATTCGCCAAAATGCTGTCTGGCCAGTTCAGTGAAGGTCTCATATGTTCCTTGGACAATGCCTTGCGAGCCGATATAAATCCAGCTGCCCGCCGTCATTTGTCCGTACATCATCAAGCCTTTCTTATCCAGTTCATGAAACGTCTCCCAATTGGCGTACGCAGGCACGATATTCGAATTCGCAATCAATACCCGCGGTGCATCGGTATGGGTTTTGAAAATCGCGACCGGTTTTCCGGACTGCACCATTAACGTTTCATCATTTTCAAGCTCTTTCAATGACCGCACGATGGCGTCAAAACTTTCCCAGTTCCGCGCCGCTTTGCCGATGCCGCCATAAACCACCAAGTCTTCCGGCCGTTCCGCTACTTCCGGGTCCAGGTTATTCATCAGCATCCGAAGCGCGGCTTCCTGTTGCCATCCTTTTGTATTTAATCTCGTGCCTCTGTATCGAATGACTTTCTGCTCAGCAATCGATTTCATATCATATGCCCCCTTTGTAATTATTTTTAGTTTAACTGAATAATTCTGATAATTAATATTAATATTTCCCATTACTATTGAATTTTATTTTATTTCATTGATTTATCATTGGAATGTTGAATTATTTCAATAGATTTCAAATAAAAACCGGCTCCTATGATGGGAGCCGGTTCTTGTTCAGGGAATGTTTGCAGTTTTACCTTGGCGGAATTCTGTTGGGGTCAGGTGCTCGTACTTACGATAAACGGCGCTGAAATACGAAGCGTTTGAAAACCCCGTCAATCGGGCGACTTCTTCCAGTGCAAGGTCTGTTTCGATCATCAGCCTTTTCGCTTCGCGTAAACGTATGGCGTATAGGGTGTTCACGAATTTCCGGCCGGTTTCCTGTTGAAAGCGTCGACTCAATGTACTTCTGGTCATCCCCAGTGTTTCCGCACAAGCAGTCAGGTTCCAATCCGGATTCCAGTAATTGGTTTCCATCAGTTCACGTGCTTTTTCAATGGAAGAATCACCAAAGGCGTTTGAGTTTCCAGCCTCTCTCACCAATTCAATAATGAATTCCGTCGTTGATTGAACGATGGTGTAAACAACAGGCCCTTTGACGATTTCCTCAAATACGTTCAGATAACGCCGATTCCAAACCTCTTCCGATAAGCCGGAAGATTTCATATACCTTCTCACCTGCGCCAGCACACTTGTCAATCGCACGCGAACCATTTCCGGTTCCGGATAAGGCCTACGATACGCAAGAAGCTCCGTTTCCATCCAGACTTGAATCGATGCAGTCTCTTTCCGCTCCAGCATCTCCACCCAAATTCTTTGTTCCAGCGGGCTTAAAAACGGATCCAGTGCCTGCCACTGCAATTCCCCGGATTCGACGGAGACAATGTCATAGCCTTCATAAAAAATAAGCGAGGTCAGTTTACGGGTTTCCTGATAGTACTGTTTGATCGAATCCACTCGATTCGCATTGATCAATATGGAGGCCGGCTTGTCGGAACCTTTTCGCCAATCCGCATGAAACCGGCTGCACTCCTCCATGCACGCTTGGGCATCCGTTGAAAAATAAGCCAGCAGGATAAAATCAGAAAAAATAAAAGTTTCTGCCTGTCGGTAAAACGGATACGTCTTCAACGCTCTCTGCAGATCAACATAGGAATTCTGCTCCTCCAGCACCAAGGCGGCCAAAATCACATTCGTCACTTTTGCAGTTCCACTGAAAAAGTCTTCATACACAAGCTCTTCTTGCTTCTCCGCTTGCACAGCATGCGTGCGGTTGCGGAGCTGAAAACGCAGTTGCTGAAGCTGCTTTACTACGGCCAGCGGGTCGAAAGGGCGAAAAAGCAAATCCTCCGCTTTTCCTTTCAGGGCACGATATGCGGTGAGGAACGTGCGATCAGAGGAGATGCCGATCCACGGCTGGGAAGATTTGGCGAAATGAGTTTCCAGTTCCTCAGACCATAAGCCCATGTCGATAATCGAGCAGTCTGTTTTCACCCCTTCTCCCCCTATCAAAACTTCCACCCCATTCAGATGGGACTCGATCAGCCATTTTAGTCCTTGAGCCTCTGTGTCATTCGTGGAAAGCACCCTGATTTTCATTGATCCACATCCTTCGCTTCGGATTATTTAACAAAAGTTAATTGGCCGGCTTTAGAAAACTTTAATTTTGCTTCGCCTAGAATGTTTTCTTTTGCAATAAATCCGAGCACCCTCGAGTCCACGCTGTGGATGCGGTTGTCGCCAAGCACATAATACATGCCCTCAGGCACTTTCAACTCTTCGATATCGGAAGTCAGCACCGAATGACCT
>DATHVY010000099.1:0-3843 GCA_035461045.1 Planococcus sp. (in: firmicutes) | reverse complement strand
GCCCGAACCGATGCCAGATCCCCATCTTCATGGGCCAGCTTTTGCATACCGATTGGCGCGAGCAGGAAAGGATGTTCATACGTCTTCCCGAATAAGGTGACCGAAGTATCAATTGCTGAAACGTCCTTGAGCATACGCGGCAGGATCGCCCATTTTGAAAAAGAGGAACGGTTCCGTCGCAGCGTTTCTTCGGCTCCGGCACCTGAACGAATATGCCCAAACTTATACGGCTCCATCTTCTGCTTTGCCCATTCTTCCCATTCTTCAAGTGTCAACGGAAAATCGTTTTGAGAAACGATGCTTTTCAACAGCGCGTCTCCTTTTACAATGCTACTCATCTAGCCCACTCCCTTTTTGCCTTAGCTTCAATCTTTTTTCATTCTCGCCGAGAAATAGTTTCCGAGACTTTGAATTCCCTGAACCAGAATAATCAGGATAAAGACTGTCGCATACATCACATCGACCTCATATCGTAAATGGCCGTAGCGATAAGCCAGGTCTCCCAGACCGCCCGCTCCGACAAGTCCAGCCATTGCGGTTGCTCCGATCAAACCGACGGTCGCAATCGTCAAACCGAGAACAATCGATGGCCGGGATTCGCGCAACAACACGTTCCAGATGATATGTCTCGTTTTAATGCCCATCGCTTCATAAGCCTCCCGAACACCGCTGTCGACTTCCAGCAAAGAAGATTCCATCAATCGCGCAATGTAAGGAGCTGTATAAATAACGAGCGGGACGATCACTCCCTGTACGCCAATCGTTGTGCCGACTACAAGCTTCGTGAACGGCAAAATGAAAAACAGCAAAATGATGAAAGGAATAGAGCGGATGATATTGACTACCAAGTTCAACGCTTGATAAACCCACTTGTTTTCCCAAGCTTGCCCCCGCCGGGTCAAAACAAGCAAAATGCCTAAAGGTATTCCGAGAACGGTGGAGATCGTAAGTGAAATCAGAACCATTTGCGCAGTTTCGATAAGCGCTGTCCCGATGAGTGGCATCCATTGTTCTGTAAATGTATTAAATCTTTCCATATTGATCATCCCATTCCTCAATCATTACGCCCTGTTCCTTCAAAAAAGTCAATGAGCGGGCAACTTCTTCACTTTCACCAGCCAGATGCACATCCAAATTTCCAATGACACCATTTTTCAATTCCATAATATTCGCCGTTAAAATATTCGGCTTGATCGCAAACTCTTTGGCCACTACCGCTAAAAGCGGTTCTCCCGTGGATGCTCCCCGGAATGTCAGACGCAGCACCGAACCGCTTTTTTGGAGATTGCTGACAAATTCACGCGACAACTTACGCTGTGAGATGGTATTCAGGAAACTTCTCGTCGTTTTATGCTGCGGGTTTGAAAACAAATCGATGACAGGACCGCCTTCGACAATAGCCCCCGCTTCCATCACGTAAACATAGTCGCAAATTTTTTGTATGACCTGCATTTCATGGGTGATCAGCAAAATAGTGATGCCGAATTCTTCATTGATTTTTAGCAGCAGCTCCAAAATCGATTCTGTCGTCTCGGGATCAAGAGCACTTGTCGCTTCATCACTAAGCAGAACATCCGGCTCTTGAGCGAGTGCACGTGCAATAGCGACACGCTGTTTCTGACCCCCAGACAGTTGGCCGGGGTATGCGTTCTTTTTGTCCGTCAAGCCGACGATTTTCAAATACTTTTCCACTCGTTCCGGAATTTCCTTCGTTGGCACACCAATCAGCTTCAATGGAATCGAGATGTTTTCTTCGACTGTCGCTGTCCGCAAAAGATTGAACCCCTGGAAAATCATGCCGATGTTTTTGCGTTCTTCCAATAATTCACTTTTCGTCAATTCGGTAAATTCCCGGTCATTCAACCGGACCTTCCCTGCTGTAGGGGTTTCCAATAAATTCACGCAGCGGATCAACGTGCTTTTTCCGGCACCGCTATAACCGATAACCCCATGTATTTCGCCTTTTTTCACATGCAGGGAAACGTCATTTACCGCCCGGATAACCCCTTTTTTCGACTTAAATTCTTTTGATATGTTCTCCAGATGAATCACGTGTGTTTCACTTCCTTCTACATAAATAAGAGACAGGCTGTCTCTTGTTGTCAGAATGAATGACTTCAGAGCAGCCCGATCCTTTTTGAATTCTAAATGCTTATGATTCTTTTTTAGCTCTGCAACTTACCAAGATGGAACTAGTGAGCCAGGGAATTCCTGATCGATAAATTCTTTCACTTCATCGCTGTGGTAAAGTTCAAGAAATTGAGTGATGGCTTCATCGTCTTGGTTTTCAGTTCGTGACGCGACCAAGTTGACGAAAGGTGAGTCGCTTGGTTCGATGAAAATCGAATCTTCTGCTGGGACATAACCCGCTTCAAGCGCGAAATTCGTGTTGATGGCTGCCGCATCAAGCTCATCCAGTTGACGAGGAATTTGAGCAGAATCCAGTTCAATGAAGTCATAATTGTTCTCATTTTCCGCGATGTTCATCACTGTCGCTTGCAAGCCTACGCCTTCTTCCACTTTAATCAGGCCGGCTTGTTCGAACAAGGCCAAAGCTCGTCCACTGTTTGTCGGATCACTCGGCAAACCGATTCTTGCACCATCCGGCAAATCATTGACATCGCCATATTCTAATGAATAAATGCCCATCGGGAACGTAACCGTATCGCCAACGCGGATCAAATCCAAGCTGCGGCTTTCTTTCATTTCTTCAAAAAACGGCTCCGTCTGGAACGAGTTCAAGTCGATTTCCCCTTCATCCAGCGCTACGTTCGGCATTACATAATCCGAGAACACTTGCGCTTCGATTGTGAAATCCAGCCCTTGCTCTTCTGCAAGTTCTGCAACTTTGTTGACGATTTGCTCATGTGGACCACCGGTTACACCGACAGTCAAAACCCCGTCACTGACCAGGCTTTCCGCGCCTTCAGTTGATGCCTCTTCATTTGATGTCTCTTCGTTACCGCCGCAAGCTCCTAAAACCACTGCTGACAAAACCAATACACTTCCTGCTACCCAATTCTTCATCTTATTTCCCCTTTTCCTGTTTCTATTTTTTATGTACTGTCACTAAAACCTCCAACGGATGAGATCGATTCATACTAAACTGATTTTGCAATTTATGGAACTGCTTTCAGCGCAGCGATTGTCAGGATAACCACTTCCTTTTCAATGAAAAATAAAAAATGCCTCTCAAAAAGAGAGGCATTCAAAAATAAATTGAGTTTTCACCTCTCTTATTTTTCAAAATACATAGTATTTTGCAGGATTTAGCACCTTTCCAAGGTCGTTTATAACCTTGAATGGTTGCCGGGTTTCACAGGGCCAGTCCCTCCGCCGCTCTTAATAAGAGATTTACATATTTAGTTTTCTTTTTTTTACATATTACTTAACTCTAACTATAAAAGCAAGGCTTATTTCCATCAATTGAATCTAAATGTGGTGAGGAAACGCTTATTTTTTGGTTTTTTCTTTGATCTTATTCGCGAGATCGTCTTTCATAACCATAGCTTTCTCTTTATACGTCTCTGCTTTTTCCGTATAGTCATCTTTGTTTTCTTCCCAATGCATGATGCCTGCTTGGAGTGCTTTGTCTTTCAATGCGTTCAGCTTGTCCATAAATTGCAAGAGAATCATCCTTCCGTTTCCCAGTCACCGAAGTGGTCAGTTCAACTACGTTAAGCATAACTCTTTTTTGACTCATTGTCTAAAAGTTGTTTTCCAGTTTATTAGACAAATTCCCCCTTAAAAAGTTCCCAAAAAATGGTTCTTTTTATTTACAGACAATTCAGTTAACTGAGATTATAATGTGTGTAAAAAAATAGGAAAGGAGGTGTGTCTTAT
>DATHVY010000098.1:0-7955 GCA_035461045.1 Planococcus sp. (in: firmicutes) | reverse complement strand
AAGCGTCATATCTGTGGCTGAAGCCACATTCATCTTGATCTCCATGCCCTCAGGCATCATGTTCATCACTTGGTCCGTAACGATATCCGCATGGAGGCTGTTCACTTCTTCGTAGGCCTCCGTGGAATTCATGAAAACTTCCTCTGCTGTCATTGCGGTTTCTTCCTCTGCCCCTTCACTCTCAGACGCCGAGTCATCGTTATCCGGTTCCGGTGCAACGACCGGCTCACCGCAAGCTGCAAGGACCAATACTAGCATCCCCGTGGCTGCCATCAACGCTGTTTTTTTCAAATTGACCATCCTTTCCTTGAATGTCCTGTTCCCATTAGTACGGCACTGCTGGTTGAAAGTTACACCAAACTATTTCGATTCCAGAAATTTTAGTAGGTTATTCGGTTGCTTTGGATTATACTTTTTCTTATGAGAAAACTCGGTGATACTCCGAATTCACCTGCGTTTCTGAAAAAAAGAGGTGCTATCCATGCAATTGAAAAAATTCTTCAGCTATTACAAACCACATAAACGTCTGTTCATCATCGATTTCTCCAGCGCTGTATTGGTGGCCATCCTGGAACTCGCTTTTCCGGTAGCCGTCCAATGGTTTATCGATGACCTGCTGCCAAGCGGCAACTGGAACGCCATCGTGACCATCAGCGTTCTGCTGCTGATCGTGTTTCTCGTAAGTACGTTCCTGCAGTATATCGTCAGTTACCTTGGCCATAAGCTCGGGATCAATATTGAAACGGATATGCGGGAAGAGCTGTTCACGCACGTGCAGCGCCAGTCATTCCGCTTTTTTGATAACACAAAAACCGGCCATATCATGAGCCGGGTCACCAATGATTTGTTTGATATCGGTGAGCTGGCTCACCATGGTCCGGAAGATTTCTTCATCGCCATCATGACCTTTTTCGGAGCGTTCGGCATCATGTTCTGGATCAATCCGAAACTGGCGCTTGTGACGTTGATTGTCATTCCGTTCCTTGTATGGCTTATCACATACTGTAACATAAAAATGAATTCGGCTTGGAGCAATATGTACGGCAAAATTGCGGACGTCAATGGCCGGGTAGAAGACAGTGTTTCCGGAGCACGCGTTGTTCAGTCATTCACGAATGAAGAATTTGAAATCGACCGTTTTAAAAAAGACAACGGCAAATTCCGCTTGGCTAAAATTGTCGCTTATAAAGTAATGGCTGCGACGCATTCAAGTATTTACATGATGACCCGTCTGCTGACTTTGATCGTTCTTGTTTACGGTGCATGGCTCAATTATCAGGGAGAGCTAAGTTACGGTGAACTGGTAAGTTTTGTGTTATTTTTGAACGTGTTGATCAAACCTATCGACAAAATTAGCGCGTTGCTCGAATTATACCCGAAAGGGATGGCTGGTTTCGGACGATTCCGCCAGTTAATCGAGCAGGAACCCGAGATATTGGATCGTGACAACGCTCAGGAAGTTACTGGGCTGAGAGGAGATATCTCTTTCCGCGACGTCCAGTTTGGATATGAAGACAACAAAATGGTGTTCAATGGAATCGACCTGCAGCTGACAGCTGGAGAAACGGTCGCCTTTGTCGGCCCTTCCGGTGCTGGTAAATCAACTATCTGTTCATTGATTCCACGCTTTTATGATATCCAGAAAGGAAGCATCACCATCGATGGCATCGATATCCGGGATATGACGAAGCACTCCCTGCGATCCCATATTGGCATAGTGCAACAGGATGTGTTCTTGTTCACCGGGACCATCCGGGAAAATATCGCATACGGTAAGCAGGGTTCCAGTGATGAAGAAATACTGGAAGCTGCTCGCAAAGCCCACCTGGAAGATTTCGTCAACAAATTGCCGGATGGGTACGATACTCAAATCGGCGAGCGCGGATTGAAATTATCCGGAGGACAGAAACAGCGACTGGCAATCGCGCGCATGTTCCTGAAGAATCCGCCGATTTTGATTTTAGATGAAGCGACTTCAGCCCTGGATACACAAACCGAACGTGTAATCCAAGAAGCGTTGTCCAAACTTACGGAGGACCGGACAACGTTGATCATCGCTCACCGCCTCGCGACAATCCGCGACGCCGACCGCGTGATCGTAGTGGCGGAAAATGGCATCGCCGAACAAGGTGGCTACGCCGAACTGCTTGCAGAAGACGGCATCTTCGCCAACCTCCACCGCATCCAGTTTCAACAATAAGCAGAAAAGTAATTTTTCGAACAAAGGAAGCCAGTCGCCTGCGACTGGCTTCCTCCAACTCCATAAGGTACTTTTCGTGCGCGAAAAGTCTTGGCTGGCCGCACTTGCGTCCAGCTTTGTTCGTTTAATTCAACTCTTACGCGATTAGCTCACGTTTTAAAATTCTTATTCTCGGCTTGGGAGAAGGCTTTCGTCGCGAGCCCGGGGACGCCGATTCGCTGGAGGGTGGGATTCTAATCTTTGGCGGAGGCGGATTGGAGCTTCACGTTCTGATGGGGAGAGCTTTAGGTAGTGTTTGCTGGTCGCCATGCGCCCAGCTTCTTGCATTGAGTTGAAGTAATAAGGAAGATTTAACCTTTTTATCAACTTCTTTAAAACTTTTTTCATCTACACTCCAGACCGAATTCTTAACCGGCACTTCTCACTTCCAATCAAGCACTTTTTCGTTTTCATCAGGCACTTTCTCCACCTCGTCAGGCACTTTCTTGTTTCTAACCAGCACATTCACTTTCTTCCAGCACTATTGCCTCCCTATCAGGCACTTCCATCTCTTCAACAGGCACTTTTGAGCTTCCATCCGGCACTTTCTTGCTCTCAACCAGCACATTTGCAACTTCATCAGGCAAATTCCGAAATGCACCATAAAATCACGTACTCCTCTACAAAAAAACGGCTGAATCGCGGAGGCGATCAGCCATCTATTTTTAAAGATCCATCATGCAAGAAGGCTGCTCTAACATCCCATCCACCAAATCTTAGCACCGCATCCTCCAGCTGAGCTGCGCCCTGGGGGTGCTGGAGCGATAAGACAGCCAGCCCTGCTGGCATGGCTTATTGCGGAAAGCACCCCCGAGCAGCGAAGCGAATCAGGTGATCCAGCAAGCACTCCTCAAACTACACCTCGCCTAAATCCACTCCACGTCATTTTTATATACTCACTTATTCTTTTAAAAAAAGGCCAGACCGCAAAATATAGCGGTCTGGCCTCTTTTCATTTACCGACAACAAACTCCTGGTAACGTTCGTAATCTGCGCGCTTCAGATCCACTGTCAAATGGGTCCCTTCTTCTTCATAGGAAGTTTCCTTAATGGTCGCACTTTCGTTCAGATAAGCGACTATGTCACCACGGTCAAACGGTATGATCATTCTGCAAGCGACATAGTCGGCAAAAATCCGCTCCTTGATCATATCGAGCAATTCATCCAAGCCGGCGCCTTCTTTCGCGGCGATCCAAATGTCTTGACCTTGGACTTTCGGATAAGGAATGCCTGCCAAATCGGATTTATTGTAAACGATGAGAGCCGGTACATTTTCGACACCCACTTCATGCAACGTTGCATTGGTCACTTCGATCATATAGCGGTATTCTTCGCTCGATACATCCACAACATGCAACAACAGATCCGCATTCCTGGCTTCTTCCAATGTGGAACGGAATGCACGCACCAAGTGATGCGGCAATCTGCTGACAAACCCGACAGTATCGGTCAGCAGGAAACTTTTATTGTCTTCCAGCTTAATTTGGCGGACGGACGTTTCCAGCGTCGCAAACAGCATATCTTTTTCAAAAACCTGCTTTTCTTCCTGTTGTCCGGATTTTTTCAGCAATTCATTCATAATCGTCGATTTCCCGGCATTTGTATAGCCGACCAGCGAGACAACGGGAACGTCATTTTTCATGCGCTGCTTGCGCTGAGTTTCCCGCTGAGCTTTGATGTGTTCGAGTTCCTTGTGAAGTTTGGTAATCTGTTCTTCGATTTTCCGTCTGTCGAGTTCAAGCTTTGTTTCACCGGCTCCACGATTCGCAAAACCGCCTCCGCCGCCTCCACTGCCTCCACCTTGTCGGCTGAGCGAGGCGCGCATTCCCACAAGTCGGGGAAGCATGTATTGCAGTTGAGCCAGTTCCACCTGTACCTGCGCTTCACGTGTCTTCGCCCGGCGCGAAAAAATATCCAAGATCAGCATTGTACGGTCGATGACTTTGCATTCCAAATCTTCTTCCAAATTACGGATTTGGGAAGGAGATAATTCGTCATTGAAAATGACCAGGTTCGCTTCCGCTTCTTCATAGAAAGCTTTGATTTCCTCTACTTTCCCGCTGCCTACATAATGAGAAGGATTGATACGGTCCAGGTTTTGAGTCACTTCACCCAGTACTTCCACACCGCAAGCTTCAGCCAAATTCCGGAGTTCTTCTAAAGCGTATTCAAAATGCGTGTCTTTTTGCAGCTGCACACCGACAAGAACCGCTTTTTCAACTAGTTGATCCATTTATATTTCCTCCTTCAAAAGCTGGGTTCCCCATTGTTTTTCTTCTGCTACAAGAAGTATATCACTCATCACGGAGCGACATGTCCGGAAGACGGTAGACGGCTTCTTCAAATTCCAGATTAGCGGTTCCGCCCCTCAGGTGCACTTCTTCCAGCCGCTCTTTTGTGCGGTCGGTCTTTCGGAACTCGATTTTGCCGTTCGTCAATTGCAGGTCACCACCAAGCAACTTGCGCCATTTCTCTTCATTCGCCTCAACATCCGCCACGCCAATGATGCACTTTTCAATTTCCAGCTCTTCACTTTCCGGCACCAGCATTCCACTTGCACGCAACTTCTCAAAGCGCTTCTCATCGCTTTCTTGCCACTGGATAAAAAACGGATTCGGCAAGTGATCCGACACTTCTTCTATCAGAAACAGCATTTTCCATTGGATTTTTTCACCGGAAGCTGTCAGCCTTTCCGCATCAAGCACGCCGGTCGTTTCAAATCCCTGACCCTTCAACCTCTGGTCAAGTCCGTTTAAATCATCGGTTCTGAAGCAGATGGTCCCGAAACCGCTTCTTTCATATAGAAGCCAGTCAGTCAGCGGATGGTCAGCGTTGGATGCGACTGTCGGATTTTCCAGTGCTAGCCATTCGATATAGCAGTCTTTCATATAAAGAAGTGAATTTTTTGTCCCCCAATTCACATGCTGTCCACCGACCGCGGCTCCATACCCGAGGTTCATCCAATAGGTCGCTGCCTCTTCAGGTTTTTTTGAAATAAAATGAACAATGTGATCCACAAGCATATTATTGGCCCCCTCTTTTTATCATACTCTACACTTTCTCTACATTCTAACGGAGTTCCTTTATATTCGTGGCAACTCCTTGATTCTGCGTTAAATAGGATGTTAAATGTACTTTTTTCCCAATACGGGTGGTTTTTTTGCTTCAATTTCGGTAGGGTAGGGTATATGGAAGGATAGATAAATATGAATCGGGAGGTCATTATGGACAAACAATTACTTAAAAATCCTGTCTTTATCGTCTCTACTGCAGTTATTATCCTGTTAGTAATTATCGGAGCTTTCATGCCTTTAAGATTCGAAGAAGTCGCAGGAAATCTATTTTCATTTACCACGTTAAACTTCGGCTGGTTTTACCTACTCGCTGTCTTTATCATCATTATCTTCTTGATCGGGATTTCTGTCAGCAAATACGGCAGTATCCGGCTCGGCGCAGACAGCGATCGGCCAGAATTCCCATTCTTCACATGGATCGGGATGCTGTTTTCTGCAGGTTTTGGTGCAGGCCTTGTATTCTGGGGTGTTGCCGAACCCATGAGCCACTTTTTCACCACGCCTTTTGATAACCCTGCACAGACAGAAGAAGCTGCACGAATTGCCATGGGCTATTCATTCTTCCACTGGGGTGTCAGCCAATGGTCAGTTTTTGCGATTGTCGGGCTCGTCATCGGATTCCTTCAATTCCGCAAGAAAAAACCTGGCCTCGTTTCCACAGCACTTGAACCGGTCGTCGGCAGTAGGCCTTTGGTCAAGCATTCGATTGACTCGCTCGCCGTTATCGCAACAGTTATGGGTATCGCGACTTCCATCGGTTTAGGTGTTCTGCAAATGAGCGGAGGGTTAGACGCCGTCTTTGGTACAGGAAACTCCTTTGGCGTTCAGCTTGCCATCATCGGTGTCATGTTTGTCGCCTATACACTATCGTCATCTACAGGTCTTCATAAAGGAATTGCGTATTTAAGTAACTTGAACTTAGGACTTGCTCTGGTATTAATGGTCTTTGTCTTCATCGCCGGACCAACAGTTTTCATCATGGAAACATTCACGTTGGCAGTCGGAGATTATTTGACGAACTTCATCGCTTACAGTTTGCGCATGGAACCTTACATCGCTGGGGAATGGGTCCAGGGCTGGACCATCTTCTACTGGGCCTGGGCAATCGCCTGGTCACCATTTGTCGGAGCCTTTGTTGCCCGCGTTTCCAGAGGACGTACAATCCGTGAATTCGTCATGGGTGTCCTTGTCATCCCACCGGCTATTGCCTGTGTTTGGATCGCGATTTTCGGCGGAACTGCACTTTGGTATGATTTGAATGCCGGAACTTCCATCGCCGAGGCAGTGGATGCAGATCTCACCACAGCATTGTTCCAGACGTTCGATGTGTTGCCTCTGACAACGATCATGTCCATATTGGCAATTCTATTGATCTTTACATTCCTGGTAACATCAGCTGACTCGGCTACATTCATTTTGGCAAGCATGACAAGCTACGGCAGCCTGACTCCGCCTACGTTCTTTAAGATCATCTGGGGTATATTATTGGCATCCATCGCAGCAGTTCTACTTTACGCTGGTGGTCTAGGAGCGCTTCAGACAGCTTCCTTGATATCTGCCTTGCCATTCACCTTGCTCTTGCTCTTAATGGTGGCGGCTTTCTGGAAAATCATCAAAAACGAATCGTTGCCGATCAAGAAATCCGATCTGCGCAGATTCAAGCGTCTTGAAAAAGAAGCGAACAAACAGCAGAGAAAATAAGAAAAGCAAAAACGGCCGTGTAGCTCTGACGGGCATAAGGCAAACCAGCTGTGTGGCGCTCTTTGCCACACAGCTGGGATGGCTTATGACCTGAGGGGCTGGCCGTTGGAGTCTAGACAATTAGAAAAGCGAAAGTCCATGAAAAAAGTTACGCTCTCTTATAAAATAAGAAAAAGACTTCCAACCTTATACTTAAAGGTTGGAAGTCTTTTTTTGTGTTCTTTTATTTCTTTTCTTCGTTGATCAAACGAACCGTTTCATCAAACTCTTTCGTGATTTCAGGGTTGTCTTTAAACGTCAACTTACTTACGATGACTGCTACGATCAAACAAAGCAGGAAGCCTGGAATGATTTCGTAGACGCTTCCCATGAAGTTCGTGAAATCATTCGCCCGGCCATCATCAGGAGAAGTTGCGATGATATCCCACAGAATCACTGTGGCAGCACCGGCGATCATTCCCGATAATGCACCCATCGCTGTCAACTTACGCCAGAACAGTGACAATAAGATGATTGGTCCGAATGCGGCACCAAAACCTGCCCATGCATAGGCTACCAGGCCTAGAACGGTATTGTCCTGTTCCCAAGCCAAGGAACCTGCAATTACAGCAATAAGGGCTACTGCCAGACGTCCCAAATTCACGTATTGGGCAGCTGTAGCTTCTTTTTTAAACGCAATTTTATACAAATCTTCGACCAAAGCCGATGAACTAACGAGCAATTGAGACGAAATTGTACTCATGATCGCCGCCAAAACTGCTGCCAGAACAATACCTGCCACAAACGGATGGAAGAGAATCTGGCTCATCGCCAGGAAGACTGCTTCTGCGTCAACAAGTTCAGCAGTCGGGTTCTGCTGGAAATAGGCAATCCCGACAAGAGCTGTACCAACAGCTCCTAGAAGACTTAAAATCATCCACCCGATACCGATTTTTCGAGCT
>DATHVY010000097.1:0-1931 GCA_035461045.1 Planococcus sp. (in: firmicutes) | reverse complement strand
GTGGGTGCACCTCAGGTATCTTACCGTGAGACATTCCGTGAGTCTGCTAAAGTTGAAGGTAAATTCGTACGCCAATCTGGTGGACGTGGACAATTCGGACACGTTTGGATTGAATTCTCTCCAAACGAAGAAGGAGCAGGTTTTGAATTTGAAAATGGTATCGTTGGTGGTGTTGTTCCACGTGAATACATCCCAGCAGTTGAAGCGGGTCTGCGCGACTCTCTAGACAACGGTGTTATTGCCGGATACCCATTGATCGATATCAAAGCTCGTTTGTTTGACGGATCTTACCATGATGTTGACTCGAATGAGATGGCATTTAAAGTTGCTGCTTCTATGGCACTTAAAAATGCGATTTCTAAAGTTAGACCGGTTCTTCTTGAGCCAATTATGCGCGTTGAGGTTGTTATCCCTGAGGAATACCTTGGAGATATCATGGGTGACATTACGTCACGCCGAGGCCGTGTAGAAGGTATGGACGCTCGCGGAAACGCGCAAGTGGTCCGTTCTATGGTACCTCTTGCAGAGATGTTCGGTTATGCAACTTCATTGCGTTCAAATACGCAAGGCCGCGGTGTGTTCTCAATGCACTTCGATCATTATGAAGAAGTACCGAAATCAATTTCTGAAGAGATCATCAAAAAAAATAAAGGTCAATAATTGAATTTTGATCTTAAATAAAGTATAAATAATTTGTATGTCAGGAATAATAGGGCCCTATTATTCCGGCACATCAAATTAAAAAATTAATTTAAATTATGAGGAGGACTTTTCTAATGGGAAAAGCTAAATTTGATCGTTCTAAAACGCACGCGAATATTGGTACAATTGGTCACGTTGACCATGGTAAAACAACTTTGACTGCAGCAATCGCTACAGTTCTAGCTAAAAAATCAGGCGGGGAAGCTCGTTCGTACGCTCAAATCGACAACGCTCCTGAAGAAAAAGAGCGCGGTATCACAATCAATACTTCACACGTTGAGTATGAAACTGATGCACGCCACTACGCACACGTAGATTGCCCTGGACACGCCGATTATGTTAAAAACATGATCACTGGCGCTGCTCAAATGGACGGCGGAATCCTAGTAGTATCTGCTGCTGACGGCCCAATGCCACAAACTCGTGAGCACATCCTTCTTTCACGTCAAGTTGGTGTTCCTTACCTAGTTGTATTCATGAACAAATGCGATATGGTAGATGATGAAGAACTTCTTGAACTAGTTGAAATGGAAGTCCGCGATCTTCTTTCTGAATATGACTATCCTGGCGATGACATTCCTGTTATCAAAGGTTCTGCTCTTAAAGCACTTGAAGGAGAAGCAGAATGGGAAGAAAAAATCGTTGAATTGATGAACGCAGTTGATGAGTATATTCCTACTCCACCACGTGATACTGACAGACCATTCATGATGCCTGTTGAGGATGTATTCTCAATCACTGGCCGTGGTACTGTTGCTACAGGACGTGTTGAACGCGGAAAAATTAAAATCGGTGACAACGTTGATATCATCGGTCTTACTGAAGAACCTAAATCTACAACTGTAACAGGTGTAGAAATGTTCCGTAAATTGCTTGACTACGCTGAAGCTGGCGACAACATCGGTGCACTTCTTCGCGGGGTTTCCCGTGAAGACGTACAACGTGGACAAGTATTGGCTAAGCCAGGCACGATTACTCCACACACTGAGTTCAAAGCTGAAGTTTATGTTCTTTCAAAAGAAGAGGGTGGACGTCACACTCCATTCTTCACAAACTACCGTCCACAGTTCTACTTCCGTACAACTGATGTAACTGGCGTTTGTAACCTTCCTGAAGGCGTTGAAATGGTTATGCCTGGAGACAACATCGAAATGATCGTTTCTCTAATCTCTCCTATCGCACTTGAAGAAGGAACTAAGTTCTCTATCCGTGAGGGTGGACGTACTGTA
>DATHVY010000096.1:0-3299 GCA_035461045.1 Planococcus sp. (in: firmicutes) | reverse complement strand
TTGAAAAGGATGTGCTTTGCACCATAATAACCTTTTGCTAATTTAATGACCTTTTTACGACGCTGGCGCGTCACTGTTCCACCTTTTACGCGTGGCATATCACATTACCTCCTGCTGAATATATAAAATTCGATTTTTGTTCATGTTCAGACTTCAGCGCCCAGATTCTGGGGCACTTCCGCTTTTCGTTAATGTCTAGCTGCAACGGCCAGGTTCTCGGGTCGTAAGTCGGTCTGCCTGTGCGGCTAAAAACATGCCGCTTCGCCATTCGGTCTTACGCCTTTCGAACCTGAACGGCCGTTTACGCTTTTCGTTATTACTTCATGTTATAAATCAATGATTTGATGCGTTTCAAATCGCCTGAAGAAACTAGTTTCCCTTTGCGAAGTTTACGTTTTTGCTTAGTTGATTTGTTTGCAAATAAATGGCTAGTGTGTGAGCTGAAACGTCTTACTTTACCTGATCCAGTTTTCTTGAATCGTTTTGACGCACCGCTATGGCTTTTCATTTTCGGCATTTCGAATTCCTCCTAAACAATAATCTCTTATTCTTTCTCGTTGATTGGCGCAAGCATCAAGAACATGCTGCGACCATCCATTTTAGGGCGCTGTTCAACCGTAGCGACTTCTTTGCACGCTTCTGCGAAACGCTCAAGAACACGCTGTCCGATTTCTTTGTGCGTGATTGCACGGCCTTTGAAACGGATTGAAGCTTTAACTTTATCGCCTTTTTCAAGGAACTTGATGGCATTGCGAAGTTTCGTATTGAAGTCATGATCATCGATCCCGGGGCTCAAACGAACCTCTTTTACAATGATGACTTTCTGGTTCTTACGAATTTCACGGTCCTTCTTCTGCTGTTCGAATTTGAACTTACCATGGTCCATGATACGAGCGACCGGTGGCTTAGCTTGAGGAGCCACAAGAACAAGATCCAAATTGACACGTGCCGCAATTTCAAGTGCTTCGTTGCGTGTTTTAATGCCGAGTTGTTCACCATTTTGATCAATAACCCGTAGTTCACGCGCACGAATGCCTTCGTTTACATTAATGTCTTTGCTAATAATAATCCACCTCCGGATAGTGTTGGAAATAGCTTAAAATGCGTAACCGACCATGTCGGCTTACAGGTTCCGATCTAAAGAAAAAGCGGATGGGCCTCGTTCGGCCCACCCGCAATTTTATGACAGCACGCCGCAGCGTGAAAAAGTCAAAATCGTGTCTACCTGCCAACAAGTGGTCGATCAGGTGAGAAGCGGGTGCTCCTGCTTGCACATATAAGTATTCTATAACCTCACTTATAATAGCATGCACCCTTTACCTTGTCAACCGGCTTAGCGAAGTTCGCTTTGCAATAGTTTCAGGAACTCATCGAAAGGCATGCTTTCCGATTTCTGTTCTCCATATTTCCGGACGTTGACCGAACCGTCCGCGACTTCTTTATCGCCAAGGACGATCATGTAAGGCACTTTCTGCATTTGAGCTTCCCGGATTTTATACCCGAGCTTCTCGTCACGTTGATCGATATCGACCCGCATTCTGTGAGACTGCAGTTTTTCCTGGATTTCTTTAGCATAGTCGCTGTGGACATCGAGCGAAACCGGAATGACTTCCACTTGAACCGGTGCCAGCCAAGTTGGGAACGCGCCTTTGTATTCTTCGATCAGGAATGCTACAAACCGCTCCATTGTGGAGACGACACCGCGGTGAATGACGACCGGACGGTGCTGTTTGCCGTCTTCTCCGATGTATGAAAGGTCAAACCGCTCAGGCAATAGAAAGTCCAACTGGACAGTTGACAACGTTTCTTCTTTGCCCAAAGCCGTTTTGACTTGGACGTCCAATTTCGGACCGTAGAAAGCCGCTTCCCCTTCGACTTCAATATAATCAATGCCCAGTTCATCCATCGCTTCTTTCAGCATTGTTTGAGCGCGATTCCACATGGCATCATCATCGAAATACTTTTCTTTATCTTCCGGATCCCGATAAGACACACGGAATGAGTAATCTTTGATATCAAAATCTTTATAAACTTCAATTATCAGATTAACCACGCGGATAAATTCTTCTTTGATCTGATCCGGCCGCACGAACAGATGGGCGTCGTTCAGCGTCATGCCGCGCACTCGTTGAAGACCGGACAAAGCTCCGGACATTTCATAGCGGTGCATCAATCCAAGTTCCGCGATACGGACCGGCATTTGGCGGTAAGAATGAATGCCTTGTTTGAAAATCATCATATGATGCGGACAGTTCATCGGACGAAGCACAAGGTCTTCGTTATCCATACTCATGACCGGGAACATATCGTCCTGATAATGGTCCCAGTGTCCGCTTGTTTTATAAAGGTCGACGCTGCCGAGAACCGGAGTATAGACATGGTCATAGCCCAGGCGTTCTTCTTTATCGACAATATAGCGCTCGATGATGCGGCGTATTGTTGCGCCTTTTGGCAGCCACATCGGCAAGCCTTGACCGACTTTTTGGGAATTCATGAACAAGTTCAGTTCTTTGCCGATTTTGCGGTGGTCCCGTTCTTTTGCTTCTTCCAGCATTTCAAGATGCGCTTTCAAATCTTCTTTCTTGAAGAAAGCTGTTCCGTAAATTCGCTGGAGCATTTTGTTGTCGCTGTCGCCTCTCCAATAAGCTCCGGCCACACTCAACAACTTGAATTCTTTTAACTTGCCTGTTGACGGTACATGCACTCCGCGGCATAGATCGAAGAAATCGCCTTGCTCATAAATGGAAACTTGGTCCTCTTCCGGAATCGCTTCCAGCAGTTCCAGCTTGTACGGGTCTTCGATTGCGGCAAAACGTTCTTGAGCTTCCGCACGCGAAACATCCTTGCGGACAATCTCAATGTTCTCGTTAATAATTTTTTTCATTTCTTTTTCTATTAACGGCAGATCTTCTGAAGTGATCGCTGTTTCTGTATCAATGTCGTAGTAAAACCCGTTTTCGATAACCGGGCCAACGCCAAGCTTCGCGTCCGGATAGATTCGTTTCACAGCCTGGGCCATCAGGTGGGCTGAACTGTGGCGAAGAACTTCCAGCGCTTCATCAGACTCCGGTGTAATGATCGCAATCGATGCGCTTTCAGTCAACGGCGCGCGAAGGTCGACGAGTTGATCATTCACTTTGCCGGCCAAGGCTTTTTTACGCAAGCCTGGGCTGATCGCTTGTGCAATTTCTTCTGTAGTAATTCCTTGTTCGAATTCTTTTACTGCTCCATCAGGGAATGTTAACTGAATCATGTTTGACATCTTGATCTCTCCTTTTAATATCCTACTGTTTGTTTAA
>DATHVY010000095.1:0-3284 GCA_035461045.1 Planococcus sp. (in: firmicutes) | reverse complement strand
TTCATCAATTTATTGAACATATATAATCCTCCACCTATTGCAAATCGGCATGTCTATTGCTTATCATATCAAAAAAAACAGCTTCGTGCGCTTACTTTCCATCATGCCGTCTCTTTTTTCACAGAAAAAAGCGTCCTGCTACACAGGACGCTCCAGAACCAACTAAGTTCGTATTATACTTCCATAATCTCTTTTTCTTTATCTTTTGCAATGTCATCAATTTGAGTGATATGCGTATCTGTCAGTTTTTGAACATCGTCCGAATAACCGCGCAAATCATCTTCTGTGATTTCACCATTTTTTTGAAGTTTTTTGAAATCATCGTTTGCATCCCGTCGAATGTTCCGAATGCCGACTTTGGCTTCTTCCGATTCTTTTTTCACTTGCTTCACAAGATCCTTGCGGCGTTCCTCAGTAAGTGCAGGAATTGCCAGGCGAATAACGGAACCGTCATTCGTTGGGCTCAATCCAAGATCGGATTTCATAATGGCTTTCTCAATATCGCCCAGCACTGATTTGTCATAAGGCTGGATTACAATCAGCCGCGCTTCCGGAACAGCAATACCGGCAACCTGATTGATCGGCGTTGGAGCACCATAATAATCAACAGTCAACTTGTTTAAAATGGAAGGGTTCGCACGACCGGCTCTGATTGAAGCCAGTTCACGAGAAAAAGCTTGGATTGCATTGCTCATTTTCGTCTTCGTATCATTCATCACTGTTTTTGGCATTATATCGTTCTCCTCACAACTGTCCCGATTTTTTCACCCTGAACAGCTCGTTTTATATTACCATTTTCCATGATCGAGAATACTATGAGTGGAATGTCATTGTCCATGCAAAGCGTTGAAGCTGTTGAGTCCATCACTTGCAAGCCTTGCTGGATCACTTCAAAGTATGAAAGTTCTTCGTATTTGACAGCATCCAAATCTGTTTTAGGATCAGCTGAATAAACACCATCCACATTGTTCTTAGCCATCAAGATTACATCTGCCTCAATTTCAGCAGCACGAAGAGCTGCTGTTGTATCAGTAGAGAAATAAGGGTTTCCAGTTCCTGCTGCAAAAATAACGACGCGTTTCTTTTCTAAATGGCGGATCGCTCTTCTCCGGATATAAGGTTCTGCCACCTGCCGCATTTCAATAGAAGATAGCACACGGGTTTCAACCCCTTGCTTCTCCAATGAATCCTGCAGGGCCAAAGAATTCATGACAGTTGCAAGCATCCCCATATAATCCGCGGTTGCACGGTCCATGCCCATTTCCGAACCGATTTTCCCTCTCCAGATGTTTCCGCCGCCAACTACTACTGCGACTTCCACGCCAAGTTCCACTACATCTTTCACTTGGCTGGCGACTGACTTGATGATTTCTGGGGACAAACCGAAACCTTGCCCACCTGCCATCGCTTCTCCACTAAGTTTTAGTACAATGCGTTTGTATTTTTGAACACTCATCGGTACCCTCCATTACACTTTTATTGAAAAATAGGGAACACATTTCAGTGTTCCCCAAAATAAATCTATTTTAACTTACTTTTTGTTAACTTGGCTCATAACTTCGTCTGCAAAGTTGTCTTCGCGTTTTTCAATGCCTTCTCCAACTTCGTAACGGATGAACTCTTTAACTGTTCCGCCGGTTGAAGCAGCAAAATCGCGAACTTTTTGGTCAGAGTTCTTGACGAATGCCTGATCAAGCAAGCAGATGTCTTCGAAATACTTACCAAGACGCCCTTCTACCATTTTAGCAACGATGTTTTCAGGCTTGCCTTCGTTCAACGCTTGTTCAGTTAATACTTTACGCTCGCGGTCAACTTCTTCTGCTGACACTTCGTCACGTGAAACGTATTTCGGGTTTAAAGCAGCGATGTGCATCGCAATGTCGCGTGCTGCATCTGCGTCTGTTGAGTTTTCAAGCAATACGAGCACCGAAATGCGCCCGCCCATGTGCAAGTAAGGTCCAAAAGCGTCGCTATCAGTTTTCGTGCGGATTTCAAAACGGCGCAGTGTGATTTTTTCACCAATTTTTGCAATCGCATTTGAAATATGGTCTGCTACTGTAAGTCCGTTTGGAAGTTTCGAAGAATTAGCTTCTTCGATTGAAGCAGGCTTTGCAGTAAGCAAGTGCTCGCCCAATTCTTTTACCAATGTTTGGAAACCATCATTTTTAGATACAAAGTCAGTTTCTGCGTTAACTTCGAAAATTACTGCCTCATTGTCTTTTACTAAGATTGAAGTGATTCCTTCAGCAGCGATGCGGTCAGCTTTTTTAGAAGCACTTGAAAGCCCTTTTTCGCGAAGAAAGTCTAATGCCGCTTCCATATCGCCATCTGTCTGAACTAAAGCTTTTTTGCAATCCATCATTCCTGCGCCGGTTTTCCCACGCAATTCTTTTACCATTTGTGCTGTAACTGCCATGTTTATATTCCTCCTTAAATTGTCTGTAATTTCTCAAAAAAAGGCGATAAGAGGGTTTCGCCGCTTATCACCTGTCCTGCTTGTGAATTACTCAGCAGATTCAGCTTGAGCTTCTTCATCAACTTCCGGTTTTGACTCAAGCAAGGCATCAGCCATTTTGCCAGTCAATAATTTAACTGCACGGATTGCATCATCGTTTGCAGGAATAACGTAATCGATTTCATCAGGATCACAGTTCGTATCAACGATACCAACGATCGGGATGTTCAATTTCATTGCTTCTGCAACTGCAATGCGCTCTTTGCGTGGGTCAACTACGAACATTACGTCCGGCAGTGAACTCATATCACGGATACCGCCTAGGAACTTAACAAGACGTTCGTGTTGTTTTTTCAATTGAACTACTTCTTTTTTCGGAAGAACTTCAAAAGTTCCATCCTCTTCCATACGCTCGATCTGTTTCAAACGATTAACACGCTTCTGGATCGTACCGAAGTTTGTAAGTGTTCCACCCAACCAACGTTGGTTGATGTAGTAGTTGCCAGAACGTTCGGCTTCTTCTTTGATTGCGTCCTGAGCTTGTTTTTTCGTACCAACGAAAAGTACCTTGCCGCCTTCTTCGCCCACTTGTTTCATGAAGCTATAAGCTTCTTCCAATTTGCGGACTGTTTTTTGAAGGTCGATGATGTAGATACCGTTACGCTCAACGAAAATATATTTTTTCATTTTCGGGTTCCAACGGCGAGTCTGGTGGCCAAAGTGTACCCCAGCTTCTAGCAATTGTTTCATAGAAATTACTGACATGTGTGTTTCCTCCTGATAGGTTATTTTTTTCCCTCCGCATTTTTCTTCTTTGAACCGTTATCCA
>DATHVY010000094.1:0-2756 GCA_035461045.1 Planococcus sp. (in: firmicutes) | reverse complement strand
CATTCAAGCACCTGCTCTTTGGTCGGCTGATTAGGATGAGATTGTTTCGACATCCTCTTCCACCTGCTCTCCTCCAACATACTTTGTCATGAAGACAGTAACGCCTTCCTGATGATGGACTTTGACTTCATCCATTAACGTTTCGATCAAATATAAGCCAAGGCCTCCCTCGCGGAGAAAGATCACTTCTTCTTGATCATGGTAGGGACCAACTTCTGCCTTTGTTTTTTCGAAATCGAAACTCTGGCCGTGATCCGCTACCATTATTTCAATTTTATCGGAATAAAGTGCGCATCCGATAACCACTTCGCCATCTTCTTCGCCTTTGTAAGCGTGCTGAACAGCATTTGTTACCGCTTCACTCGATGCGATTTTCAAATCTTCGATATCATCAAAAGTAAAACCGATTCGGCTAGCCAATCCGGATATGGTTAAACGTGCCACACCTACATACTGGGATTTAGCCGGGACTCTCATTTCCACATAATCGAAGGGACGCATATTAGTTAACCCCCTCTTCTGCGGATTCAATATCCATAATTGCACCAAGGCCAGTAATGTCAAAAAGTCTCTTCAAGCGCGGAGACAGACCTTTCAGCTTCACGTGTCCGTCATTGGAGTTGACCCCTTTATAAAAAGCGACAAAAACGCCTAGTCCTGTGCTGTCCATATAATTAACGTCAGAGAGATCCAACTCTGCCCGTAAACCTTTGTGATTTTGGTAGTGCTCTAATTTTTCACGCAAAACCGGCGCTGTATGCGCGTCGATTTCGCCACTGATATATGCTTGCAGAAAATTATCTTCTTCTTTTAAATCCACTTGAATATTCATATCTGTCTTACACCCCGTTTTTTTATAATTCACTTTTAACTAAAAAAGTCATTGTTTAACCTTTTACCACGATTCGTGAGGGTTTAAACATTTTTCAGGACTTTTTGTAAATAACCAATGTGAAATCGTCCTTAAATTCTGCATTCTGCATCCGTTCCAATTCTTCATACACATAATGCACAATTTCTTGAGCTGAATGATCTTTTTTTCTCTCGATCAATTCAAAAATCACTTCACGGCTGATAAATCCTTGTGAGGTTCTACCTTCCGTAACGCCGTCGGTCATCATGATGACCAAATCGTTTTTTTCCAAGTGAACCGTATGTTCTTCGTAAGTTGCAACGGGTGTAACGCCAAGCAATAAGCCCTTGGCCGTCAGCTCTGTAAAGCTCGAATCTTCCGCCCGGTAAAGGATGGCAGGCTCGTGGCCGGCTGACCCATAGGTCAAAGTTGCTTTTTTCGCATCGTATTTTCCGTAGAACATTGAAACGAACATCGAGTCATCAATACTTTTTTCCACTACCCGATTGATCACATTCAATACTTCCGAAGGATTGACCTCCGCATTATTCAAACTGTCCATCCCGAACTTCACCATGGACATGCAAAGGGCAGCCGGAAGACCTTTACCGATTACATCCGCAACAGCTATCCCAGCATGCCCATTGTCGTCACTGACAAAATAGATATAATCGCCATTCATCTTCCGCGCTGGAATTGACAGCAAACCGATATCCAGCCCTTCGAGCGAAGGCATTTTCGTTTTCAATAAAGTCTCCTGCACATTCGCAGCCAGATCCATTTCAACCCTCAACTCTTCCTGTCGCTGGAGAAGGCTTTCGCGCTCCTGAAGCGCCAGTCCATAACTGATCATCATTTCAATGAGCAAATCAAACGAATGCCACACCAAATCCGGCAACTCACTATACATCTCCTGCATGACCGCTTTATGTACGCTGATCACTTCTTCCGGAGCTATATTTTCAGAAATGAGTTGTCGGCTGAAGTTTTGGCCATCGTATAAATTCTGCTCTGATTGCCGTTGCATATATTGCATTAAAATTTCTTTATACTGACTTTCGATTTTTTGAACCATTCGGCGTGCCCCCTACCGAAGCCATTTTGTAGCTCTTATATCTGTTCCTTCACCTTGGATCGTTTCGATCTTAAAGTCGTCCATCAGTCTTTTGACGCCAGGCAAACCGGCTCCCAAGCCGCCTGAAGTTGAAAAGCCGTCTTCCATCACTTTTCGGACATCCGGAATTCCAGGACCTTGATCGGCAGCAATAATCATAATGCCGTTAATACCATTCTCTGTCAATCGTTGTATCTCTATTCTCCCCTGGCCTGCGTATAAATAAATGTTCCGGGCTAACTCACTGATAGCCGTCGTTATACGCGCCTGGTCTACTGTGCCGAACCCGAGCTCTTTTGCTACGTTACGCCCTAGTTGTCTGGCAGCTACAATATCCCATTCTGTCTGAATCTCCACCACGGACTGGTTGCTCATTTTTAAGCCTCCAATTCCAATTGAAGTTTATCCAAGCCATTTTCTAAATCCAGCGCTGTCATAACATCTTCAAGTCGAATTCCTAATTCGATCAAAGTGATAGCTACTGCTGGTTGGATACCAGTAATAACAACTTTAGCCCCCATAAGGCTTGACATGCTGATGACGTCTCCGAGAACTTTTGCGATGAAAGAATCTATGAAATCTATGGATGTTAAATCTATGACGACTCCTCGCGCGTTCGTTTCATGCAGCTTTGTCAGTAAGTCTTCTTGAAATTGAATGGCAGTCTGATCGTCCAACTCCCATTGAATCGAAACGATTAATGTATCTCTCAGTTTTAATATAGGAATTCGCACATTCATACTTCTTCAACCTCCACAATTTTTCTGTTTGTCCACGCTAACGCCTGTT
>DATHVY010000093.1:0-5100 GCA_035461045.1 Planococcus sp. (in: firmicutes) | reverse complement strand
ACGCGAATGGCTTTTGAAGGGACCTTGAAAAGGGCGTATCTTTCTTGTTTGGAGGATCAACAGAAGAGAAGTTCGTGGGTTATGATCGTTCAGGAAAATTTATGATCGTTCAAAACGTTTTATGATCGCTCAAAAGTTTTTATGATCGTTCAGACGAGTTTATGATCGCTCAGCGAGATTTATGATCGTTCAGGTGTTTCACCCTTCCTTTTTATTGCATTTGCAACAAAAAGGACTTAAAGTAACTATACACTTGTTTATTCCCACTAAAAAACCGACTGGAGAGCTCCTATGAATACTATTCTGCGTGAAATCGGCATGATCGCGAGGGCTTTGGACTCGATCAGCAATATCGAGTTCAAAGAGTTCGATCTCACCAAAGGCCAATATTTGTACGTCGTGCGCATCTGCGAAAATCCAGGCATTATTCAGGAACAATTGATCGACCTCATCAAAGTCGACCGGTCCTCAGCTACGCGTGCGCTTCAAAAGCTTGAAGGAAACGGTTTTATCGAGAAACAGGACGACCCAGGCAATAAAAAAACGAAAAAACTTTTCCCGACCGAGAAAGGGAAAGCGGTGTACCCTTTCATCATTGGAGAAAATGCATATTCCGAGCTTGTTGCTTTGAAGGGATTTTCTGAAACTGAAACAGCCGCCGCTTTTGAGCTTCTGCAGCGCATGAGAAAAAATATCGAAAAAGATTGGGAATCCGTGAAAAAAGGAAACCCACGCGATTACCTGAAAACCGAGGGGGAACAATAAACATGACCATCACTATTAAAAAGTGCATGCTGGATGATTTACCTCTACTTCAGTCCATCTCTGTGGAGACATTCTCAGAAACGTTCAAGGATTCCAATTCTCCTGAACATTTGCATGCTTACTTGGAAACGGCTTATAATTTGCCCAAGCTCGAACAGGAAATCGCGGACCCTTCCTCCCAATTCTATTTTGTGTATCTTGAAGGAGACATTGCCGGCTACCTGAAAGTGAATACCGACGATGCCCAGTCGGAGGCAATGGGTGATGACGCGCTCGAAGTCGAAAGAATTTATATCAAAAAACAATTTCAAAAGCATGGCCTCGGAAAACTTCTGATGAATAAAGCAATGCAAATTGCAGCGGACCAAAAGAAAAAGAGAATCTGGCTCGGCGTTTGGGAAGAAAATGTTAACGCGCTCGAGTTTTACAAGAAAAAAGGATTTATTCAAACGGGTTCTCATTCTTTTTTCATGGGCGACGACGAACAAGTCGACTTAATTATGACCAAGCAACTCGAATAGCGATTCGTGAAAGGTGGAAAACCATGTATATTCCAAAACATTTCAAGATCACTGATTTTGACGAAGTCCACGACTTTATCCAGCAGCATTCATTCGCGACGCTTGTGACCACCAAAGGAGGACGGCCGATTGCCACTCATTTGCCTTTGCAGCTCATGAAAGAAGAGGATACCTACTTCATCACCGGTCATATGGCATACGGAAACCCCCAGTGGCGGACGTTCGAAACCACTGACGAAGTTTTAGTCATGTTCCAAGGACCGAATTCCTACGTTTCTTCTTCCTGGTACGAGCAGGAAAACGTGCCGACGTGGAACTACCAGTCGGTCCACTTGTACGGCCCGGCCCGCGTTTTGGATGAGGAAGAACTCAAGCAGGACCTCACAAAGCTGCTCGAAAAACACGAGGCACACCGTGATAATCCCGTGTTATGGGACACGCTCCCCCCTGCGCTATTGGAAAAGGAACTGAAAGGGATCGTCGGCTTCAAGATCGAAGTGAAAGAAATCCAAGCGGCTTATAAATTAAGCCAAAACCGCCACGAACGGGATCACCAAAACATCGTCAATAAACTGCAAGAAGAAAGAGACCCGAATGCCAGCGAACTGGCCAAGGCGATGGAAAAGAATCGATAACCGATTCCAGACCTCCCCAATTGAAACCCGGCAAGAAATATTGTATGCTCGTAATTAATTGGATATCGAAAAGGTTTTCTAGGGTTCCGCAGCCGTTGCTGGTCTGGTCCGAGAGAAAACTCACAGCTTTGCTGTGTCACGGAAGGACAAAAGCCTGGGAGAAACTGTTTACAGTTCTCTCGGGCTTTTTATGTGTCGAGGTTAGGAGGAAATGAAATGAATGCAAACTGGCTGAAAGTGATCATCGCCTCTGTGTTTGAAGTGGTGTGGGTCATCGGATTGAAGCATGCCGAAGGTTTCGTGGACTGGGCTGTGACAGTGATTGCGATCATCATCAGCTTTACGGTCATGATCCGGGCCGGCCGCACTTTGCCGGTCGGAACCGTCTATGCGGTCTTTGTCGGTCTTGGAACGGCGGGAACGATCCTATCGGAAATCCTATTTTTCAATGAAGTGCTCAAATTCGAAAAGCTGGTGCTGATCGGTGTGCTGTTGATCGGGGTCATCGGCTTGAAACTGGTCACCAACGATAACCCGGAAAAGGAGGAGAAGCAACATGGCATGGACAGCATTAGTACTGGCGGGAATCTTTGAAATGGCAGGCGTCGCGATGATCAATAAATTGCACCGGGACCGCAACGTGCTGAGCCTTGTGCTGTTGATCTCCGGCTTTGGCGCAAGCTTCTTCTTTTTGGCGGTTGCCATGGAAAGCCTGCCGATGGGAACCGCTTACGCCATCTGGACCGGAATCGGCGCATCCGGCGGCGCCATATTGGGCATGATGTTCTACAATGAGTCCAAGGATTGGCGACGGATTTTCTTCATTGCCCTCGTTCTGGGTTCGGCGGTTGGGTTGAAGCTGGTTTCTTGAAGGTAATATGCTCGATTATCAAAAAAATCCTTTTTGGCAGTAGTACATGCCAAAAAGGATTTTTTGTTGGACTGAACTCATCCTCCAGCAAGCATCTGCTTTGCCGCCTCTTCCATTTCTGCCAAACCTGACACGTTTGCATATTCCGCCACAGTAATAGCATTTGCTGAATGGAGCTCGATGATATGTTCCGCCATACCTTGCCATACCTTACCGCCGGCCATGCGATAAGCTTCGATCAACCGCTCCAGACCTTCTTGCCCGAACAATAAATAATGAGATAAAAAGTCGATCGAGACATCGCCGATACTCACTTCTGTCCAGTCAATCAAGCCAGTCACCTGACCCGCATCATCAATCATGATATGTCCCGGATGCAAATCTCCGTGCCGAACGCCAACGTAATTCGGCCAGATCGACTCGTTCTGAAGCCATTTCTCCCAGCGAGCCAAAAGCTGCGGATTGACGTGATAGCGTCCCTTCACCCATTCGATTCGTCGTTTCATCGATGAACGCAATTCTTCTGCAGAAAGTGTTTCGACGCCAATTTCCAGAAATCTTTTCTGTGGCGAATCATGCAGTTCTGCCAACACTTGCCCTAGTGAAACATAAAAATCTGCCGGTACATTTTGTTCATCCAATTTCCATACGTATGCCTGCAATTCGGCATCAATTGTCGCAGCAGGTGCACCCGCCAATTTTTTGTATGCAATGAGTTCGTCTGAGAACACTGCCCATTGCGGCAATTGGAAACTCACCACTTTCTGCAATTCTTCAAGTGCTTGCTTTTCTATAACGGCATGGCGCATCGATTCTTTTCTTCTCGGCATCCTCAAAATCCAATGTTCTCCATTCCGGTCAGATGCATGCGCCACTTGAAAATCAACGCCGGACTCGTTGATCCGAATCGTCTTTTCTTCTAGTTCTAACCCGTGTTGCGCTGCCAAACTTTCCATTTCTTTCGCTTTCATCTCTTTCCCTCCAGTTCAACCCATTCTATCGTTACATTGAGCGTCGGATTGAATAAACTTCATCACAAGATCCACCCGTTCTTCGACTGAGTGCTTCCCTTCAATGCGCAGGACCGGACACTGTAACCCTGCCATCCAGTGTTCTTGTGAAATTTTACTTCTTGCTTCTTTATCGGCATGGTCGTATAAAGACGCCCATTCCAGAAATGCTTTGAATTGTTCATATTTTGCACCACCAGCCAGCATCTCCTCCCCATACCGCTCATATTCCCTTCGTTCCAGCCTCTCCAGCCTCAACTCTTTTGGCACCCACACAAATACGACCAGATCAAAATGGGATTTGATTTCTTCTCCCCAGGAGACGACAGACCCAGAAAGAATCCAGCTTTCATTATGTAATAAATCTGTTTCCAGCAATTGTATTCTATCAGGTACTGGCCTTTGTTCTGTGTACTTCGTCTTCCAAAAATAATCATCGGTATCCAAATGTATATGCGGCAGCTCCTTAGCCAGCGCTGCTCCAAGCGTCGTAGTTCCCGAACCGGCAGCACCCATTATGTGAATTCTACTTCTCATGTTTTCCCTCCAGTTTTTTTACCCGTAAAAAAGAGGCTACTGGAATTGCCGGCCGCCTCTTTAGAACGCTATATGACTCTCATTCGTCTTTTCGCAACGGCTTCAAGGCCGTGGCCCATGCATTCACTTGGTCCAGCATCGTATTGACCGTTTTTTCATGGAATGATGAGGGCTTGAATTCACCCGTTTTTTCGAAATCCGTGAATACCGACATGGCCGGATGCGCCCGCACGCTCGCGACCTGCAATTCTGCCAGGATGATCCGAAGTGCTTCTGCTGCACGGACGCCGCCCGCTGTCCCATAGCTGACAATGCCCGCGGCCTTATTGTTCCATTCATAATACAAATAATCGATGGCGTTCTTCAGCGCAGACGTCACACCGCGGTTATATTCCGGGCAGATAAACACGAAACCATCCAATTCGTCGACTTTCTTGGACCATGGGATCGCTTCAGGCGTTTGATAGTCCTTGCCGTATGCGGCCGAACGCGGTTCTGCATACATCGGCAAATTCAACTCCGCCAAGTCAACGATCTCATAATCCGCGTCTCCCCGTTTGTCCGCAATCTCCTTGACCCATTCCGCTACCCCGATGCTCTTGCGGCCTGGCCGTGTGCTTCCTGTAATGATGCCGATTTTCGTCATGAATGAGATGCCTCCTCCAGTATGATTGTCATCTCCACCCCGGATCTTTCAAATCTCTATGTTTCTTTATCATAAGAGAAAATGCGTTCAACTTCAAATAAAAAACTGAATATTC
>DATHVY010000092.1:0-2162 GCA_035461045.1 Planococcus sp. (in: firmicutes) | reverse complement strand
TCAAGATCTGACTTTTCCTTTTTAAAGGGATAATTATTCCGGCCGTGCATAGAAAAGGTAAAGACCGAAGGATCATTTTTAAAAATATAGGCGGTACCGTTTCCCTGGTGCACATCCAGATCTACAATAAGAATTTTTTCTGCCAGCATTTTTTGCTGAAGATATCTCGTGGCTATAGCCTGATCATTCAACAAACAAAAAGCTTCCCCGTGACCCGGATAGGCGTGGTGAGTACCACCGGCAATGTTCATCGCGATCCCGAATTGCATTGCAAATTCTGCCGCCTCGATGGTGCCTCCTGCAATCCTAATCTCCCGCTCTACCAATTCTGCAGAAAGCGGAAACCCTGTTTTACGGGCAGCTCTGGGATCTATGCGGAGATTTTTTAAATTTTGAAGATATTCATTTGTGTGAACCCGAAGAATATCATCATCTGAGGCTAACCCCGGCTCAAAGAAATTTTCCTGAATGCAGGTACCTTCATAAAGCAGCTGTTTGGGCAACAGCTCATACTTTTCCATAGGAAACCGATGTCCTGCGGGTAAAGGATGTTTGTAAATGGGATGGTAGGCGATTTTGAGCATTACAATTTTTAGATCTGTTTGTCATTTAGAGCCCTTTGGCTGCGCTCTTGGCAACCCGGATGTCAGTTCGAGCCCATCGACTGCGCTCTGGACAGGCTCAGTCGAGAACCGGTAACTTTTACGAATGTTTCTTGCACACCAGGGACCCCTCGACTCCGCTCGGGGTGACATAGGTATCCGTTTTAAAATTCCCCACACTCGGGATGAACCTGAAAGTCAGTTCAAACCCAGGGAAGCTCAGGGTGACCTATCTGTCAGTTCGAGCCCATCAGATGCGATCTTGCCAATTCGGATGTCAGTTCGCGCCCTTCGGCTGCACTCAGAACAGGCTCTGTCGAGAACCGGTAACTTTTACGAATGTTTCTTGCACACCAGGGACCCCTCGACTCCGCTCGGGGTGACATAGGTAACCGTTTTAAAATTCCCCAAACTCGGGATGAACCTGAACGCCAGTTCGAACCCTTGGATGTTCAGGATGACCTATCTGTCATTTCGAGCCCATCGGCTGCGCTCAAGAAAGGCTCTGTCGAGAACGCCTTATTTAGGAGGTCATTCCTTCTTACCTTGAGACTCCTCGACTCCGCTCGGGATGACACCCGATGTCAGTTCGAGCGGAGTCGAGAACCATTCGAACCCTTCGGCTGAACTCAGGACAGGCTAAATCGAGAATCATTGATGCTACTCATCTTCGCGTTTATATTTGTGATGAGTTGCATTTCTGCATTCAGCCAATATTGGTAAAAGATCGTAATCACCTCTAATTAATGCTCTTTTCTTTTCAGCACTCCACTTTTTTATTTTCTTTTCAAAATAAATAGCCTGATTTACATCCAAAAATTCCTGCTGAAACTGCAGTTCAACGGGTCTTCTTTTATAGGTAAAACAAGTTTTATTTACTCCGGAATTATGTTCTATTATTCTTCGTGGGACATTATTTGTTATACCTGTATAAAACAGCCCATCAGAACATTCAACGATATAGACGTAATAGAATTTCATTTTCAGAGTCATTAGATCTTAATACCAATAATAAGAGAAATCCTGGCCAGTACTGACCCCACGACTCCGCTCGGGGTGACATAGATATCCGTTTTAAACTTGGTCTCGCGCAGTGTGACATTCTTGTCATTTCGGGAGCTTCGACCAGGGATGTCTGTTCGAGCCCATCGACTGCGCTCAGGACAGGCTCAGTCGAGAACGATTCGAACCCAACCACTCCGCTGGGGATGACAAAGATGTTTATACTACGAAATCACCGCCCCATTTTCCACTCCTTCTACATCGGGGTTTAGAAATACGAGTTTCCCTTTGGCGTCTTCGGTCATCAGGATCATACCCTCGCTTTCCACTCCGCGCAATTTACGGGGAGCGAGGTTGAGAAGAACTGTAACTTTTTTTCCAATGATCTCTTCAGGTTTAAAACTTTGGGCAATTCCTGAAACAATGGTACGCACATCAAGGCCTGTATCAACTTTTAAAATTAGAAGTTTATCTGCTTTTGGCATTTTTGAGGCTTCCACAATGGTTCCCACCCTTAGATCCATTTTTGAGAAATCCTCAAAAGTTGCGGTTTCCTTT
>DATHVY010000091.1:0-4747 GCA_035461045.1 Planococcus sp. (in: firmicutes) | reverse complement strand
AAAAGACATTATCCTTGCCGTACTGGGCGGATTCTTCGGCTTCCGCTTAAGACCTATTATTCAAAAATATCTATAAGCACAAAAAAGGCAGCCCTTCGAGTGGCTGCCTTTTTCATGCATTTCTTAGTTTTCTTCCATCACAAGCAGTGCCGCTCCGATGATGCCGGCTTCGTTTTCGAATTGGGCAACTTTCACTTGGAGCGGATTCAAGAGCACCAGGTCCAACTCACGCATGAGCCCTGCCCACCAAAGTTCGGCCGCTTCGGAAACCCCCCCGCCGATGACCAGGATTTCCATATCGAATGCGGCTTGAAGGCTGGAGATGATCAGGGCCAGATCCTGCACGAATCCATCGACCACTTTCCTTGCAGCTCCATTCCCATCTGCCGCCAGAAATAATTCCGGTGGCGACATCTGCAAACCTGCTTCTGCAATGCGCCTTCTGATCCCTGTACCTGAAACATATTGTTCATAACAACCATAGCGACCACACCCACAGCGTGCTCCATGTGGATATAGCGTCATGTGCCCTAGTTCTGCCGCTCCACCGTGCGGACCTCCGCTCAGCAGTTTTCCATCCCAAAGGATGCCGCCTCCGAGACCCGTGCCGAGTGTCAAACAAACCACTCGGTTATACGCCGATGCTGCTCCGAACTTAGCTTCTGCAAGAGCCGCACAATTGGCATCATTCTCCACTTCCACCCGTTTTCCGGTCGCACGTTCCAATTGCTCTTTAACTTTCGTGCCTGTCCAGCCCGGTAAAGCTTCTGTTGAAAAAATAATCTCGCCTTTTTGGGGATCGACAAATCCATGGGTACCGATGCCGATTGCTTTAATTTGAGGATAAATTGAAAGGATTCTCAAAACATGAGATTCCAAGTATTCGTAAAGAGGGAATTGGGTCGAAACTTTCTCATCATATACGACTTCTCCAGCCGGACCAATGACCCCAAAGCGAATCTTGGTCCCGCCTATATCTACTCCTAATACTATTGGCATGAGCTCCTCCTTCGATTGTTGTTAAAGTTAGTTTATCACTTTCAAAGTGAATCCCCATTACTTTGGCAGAAATAATTCACTTTCATGCGAAAATCAAAAAACCAGCCAAGAACAATCCATTCCCGGCTGGTTTCGTCCTATTTCCCGGCACTCAAAGTGAGATTCCCAATGATGCGTTCGAGGTTTTCTTTCCCTAATTTTTCGACGGTTCTGGCATTTCTTCTAAAATCCGTCTTCAGCAAAGCCGAAGCCATGTCGATTAACGCGGTACATGTCGGCGTCGCAACGCCCAACATTTGTCCGAGCGACTCCAGCAGCACTAAGCCTTCCGGAACGTCTTCAGTTATGAAGCGGGAATCCGCGACTACTGGCCCTTCGGGGGAATTATTCATGGCATAGTGAAAAAAAGCTTCTTTACTGTGTATGTTCAAATCTTCCGAGTTGCGGAATTTACAAGCATCGACATAAGGCATACGCTTCGCTCCAATTGTTGCGAGCACATCCATTTTTTCTTTGTCCAGGCTGTCCACTAAGTTCCACACATGCGGAGTGAATACTTCTTTGTACATCCAATATTCTCCACCTGTAAATTCAATTCTTGGAACGCTCATGATTCCACCAATGGTATGCACGATCAAGTTCGGATTATGAAGAGCAGCTTCGATGATTGATTCGAGGTAAGTGAAATGATATCCGAGTTCATCCAATTTTATTTGAACTGCGGTTTTGTCCCGATCAGTAAATATAGAAACCGGATTCCGGACATTCTTGTAAAGAACTTTGACCGTTCCCGGTTCGATGATCCGGCAATCAATAGGAGAACTCTGTGCTTCGACAATTGTAAATTTACGCTCTTGGCTGTGCTTCAGAAAATAAGCAGTTGATAAGTATCCTGGCTCTAGCAAGACGATTTGTTCATCGTTCATAAATGGGATCATGCTCTTTATAACTTTTTCATGGTAATTTGTTTGAATATATATAATGATGAGTTCTGCATTTTTGACAGCTGTTTCCATATCTGTCGTCACCCGGTCCAATTGAACTTTAGTCTTCTCAGTGCCGTCGAGGATAGTGATGGACCCCTGTGTCTCTTTCAAAAAGTCAAAATGTTCATTGTGCAATCCTTTTGACGTTTTAAGCAGTGTGACAGAATGACCTTTTCCCTGTAAATCTGCACTAATTGTTGTTCCTCCGTGCCCTGCTCCTACTACTGTAATCCTCATTTTTGTCTCCTCCTACTAATTTCGCGATTTTCTCAATCATGTTACGGATATGGAGTCTATACAAAAAAACTCAAGTGAAAGCACCAGAAGTCGATAAAATCAACTAACGGCGCTTTCCCATTGAGTTATGGGTTCAGTATAGCACAGCTGAAGTAAGCGCTTTCAGAAGGCTCCAGATAAAGGAAAAACCCATCTTCAGACAATGGTCTGAGGATGGGTTTCGGGCTTATTTATTCGGTGCTGATTTCCATTGTTCTTCAAGCCAAGACTCAAACTCTTCGCCTTTTTCACCTTTGTACGTGTCATAAATGTCGATACGCATTTTTTGTAACTTTACTTTAAAATCTTCAAAGCTGTGGTCTCTCGGCAAGCTTTTTTTGATCCGAACGAGCACTTTTGATGTGTCTTTGATCAAATCATATTTTTTCTGTTCCGGCAAATGAACATTTTCGCCAAGGTCTTTCAGGCTTTCATAAGCTGCCACTTGTACCCGATACACCGGATCATGATTCATGCGGTGAGTCAGAATGTCGATAACCTGCTCATTCTTCCATTTTCCCAGCTCTTCAACTGCAGCCAAGCGCTCTTTCCAATTAGCAGTCCGGTTGGCAGCTTTTTTCAGTTCGGCGTAATTCGGCGGTAAGTTTTCTTTGTTCGTCTGTTGATTCAAAAAAATTCAATCTCCTTTTCCATTTTCCTTTACGGAAATGGGGTATGCAGTCCGTTTGCGGAATAACATCTCCCTGCATTGTACCATTTTCCCCACCCCCAGAACCAGTTAAAAGTTTTATTCAGCGTTTAGACCTCTATTAAAAGGGAATTATTGTTGGGTAAGAACTTTATTGCAACGGAGGAATTTGAATGATCACAAGCGAACAAGCATTATTGACCAAGGAAGATTTTTCAAACAGAACCGATTTGCCTGAATGGCTTTTACATGAGTATCAGACATTCCATAACACGGTAACCGACAAGACTTTTCCGTGCTATTTCGGAATGAGCGGTGAACTCAAGGGCGAGTTGCGCTATGCATATATCACACAGGATGACTGGTCAAATTTACCAAAAGCTGTCGAATCCTTTTTATCGTTATTTGAAGATCCAAAACATAAGCGCCACGGCCTTTTCGTATTTGTAGAGCCATTTGAGACGGAAGGTTCGCTCGAAAGCTACCGTGAACAGTTTTGGAACATCCTGCAATATATGCACGATACCGACGACATGGAATGGCCGAAAGATGCACCAAAAGATCCCGAACATTATTTATGGGATTTCACATTCAAAGGCGAGCCCATATTCGTTTTTGGCAATGCGCCCGCTTACAAGCAACGAAAAACCCGTGACCTCGGAAATTCACTCGTGCTCGGTTTTCAGCCGCGCCGCATTTTCGAAGGGTTGAAAGGCACCGAAAAAGGGGGCGTCATGTCACGTGAAAAAGTGCGCCAGCGAGTGGAGAAATGGGACAACTTGCCGACTCATCCCGACATCAGCCACTTCGGGGATCCAACCCATAACGAGTGGAAGCAATTTTTCATTGGTGATGATAGTGAACCACTCCAGGGCAAATGCCCCTTCACTCATAAAGAAATGAAATAAGTAAAGGCGGTCCGTCGTTGCATCTGTGCAACGCTGGACCGCCTATTATTTATTTTCTATTTGCCAGCTTTCGATTGGACAACAATCCGAAAATGATCACCACGGCCAGTGCAGTTGCCAGCACGATGAAAACAACACCATATCCGGGATAGCCTGCGCTAAGATTGGCGTAAGCGAATAGGACCATAGTGACTGCACTGATGGTTAAACTACTCAGGATCAGCGGCTGGATTTTATTTTTTCCCAAGACTCTTTATTTCCTTCACGGCCTGGATGAGGCGCTCGACTTCTTCTTCGGTGCTATATGGGGCTAAACCAGCGCGAATCCAGCCACCGGTTGCATTGACATCCAAACGGTCACCCAAAGTGGAGGCATAGAAATGGCCAGCTGCGACGAATATACTGTGCTGCTCGGCCAGAATTTTGCAGACTTCTGCAGGCTCATGGCCATCTACCCGAAAAGCGATGGTCGGAGTTTTCGGAACAGCGGGAGCCGCTTGCGTCACCGCCACTCCTTCAATGGATGCCAGCCCTTGGCGCATGCGATCCGCCAAACGGTTCTCATGTTCCTCAATGCGTTCGATGCCGGACAGAATCCGCTCTCTTCTTGTTTTACCTTCCCCGAAGCTTGCAAAAAATTCAATGGCCGGGCGGATTCCCGCAATGCCTTCATGATTTTGCGTTCCGGTCTCCAATTTGTCCGGATAATAGCTCGGTGAGGTGGTGAGTTTATAAGGCTCGAGTTCTTTGAAAACCGCTTCCTTGAGCGCCGCGATGCCGATATGCGGTCCGAAAAACTTGTATGCCGAGCATAAAAGAATGTCGATGTCATGCAGCTCCCGGTCCATCGGGATGTGAGGGGCGGCGTGAACCGCATCAGCAGCGATCAATGCGCCCACTTCTTTGGCACGCGCAGCGATTGGTCCGAT
>DATHVY010000090.1:0-2086 GCA_035461045.1 Planococcus sp. (in: firmicutes) | reverse complement strand
TGCGGCGTCAATCTATTTCGGGGAATTAGTTGGTTGGGGATGAAATGTTTCTGATAAGATATCTTGCTTTTTGGGAAAATTATTCATATTTATTTTATTAGTTGCGCGAAATGACCTTTTAGTTGCGGTTATAACTCTGTTAGTTGCGGAAATCAGAAGATTAGTTGCGGTCACGAATAAATCTCCTTATAACGCTCAATCAGCAGCTCCCTTTTTTCAATAATAATTCGTTTTCCCCTCCTTTCAGTTTTTAAGGTCGACCTTGCCAATAAACGATTCAAAACATACTTGTCGTTAACCCGAAGCCAGCGATACGCCTCTTTAGAAGTCATCTCACTCCCAAACAAAATTGCGTATTCCTGCAACGCGAATTCATGGGCGTCCGAAGAAACGAACCCGCAGATGCTGCAGCGCCATTTACGATCCCGCCACTCACACGAAATCCGTCGACACCCGAAACACCCAACGCCCGTCTCCAAAGCATCCCGAGTCAGCCCATGCTTCTTCAAAAGGTCAGGACCATTGTATTGCCCGCGGCTGCGCCGCAAAAAACCTTCAAGTTCCAAAAGGTTCAGCGATAAATTCGGGTCAGGCATCCTCTCGATATGAAACGGCAGGTAATCGAGCGCGATAACCGGGTAAAGAGTTGGCGCGACGGCGACTTTTCCGGAGCGGCTCGACAGCACAATTGTGCCACGGACTTTGCAGCCGAAGAATTTTTCCGTTGCTTTAACGGCCCGGTGAAGCTGGGATTCGGGGTTGCGCATTCCTTCGGTCCGCCCGTCGATTACCCGATGAAACTGGAAGTTATCTTTATCGAAATAGAACTCGCCCACCATGTTCTTCACTTCAAGCACACAGATGAAATTTGCGTGCATGACCAAAACATCAATTTGAGCAAAGCCGTTTAAATAAGGAAGCCGCACGTTGCGAAAAATCTTCACTTTCTCCGGAAGATCCAATTCCCGCTCCAACAACTCTACAGTTCGCTGCTCACCTGCTGCCCCTGCCAATGACCTCTTCACTTCACTGAACACTTTGTCTTTCGAGGGATGCCTCGACGGCAATCGATCGAATAACACCATCCCTTTCAACATTTGAACGTCCATCCAGCACCCCCGTAAGTTTTAAAAAATCCCCCGCTGACCCAGCGGGGGATGATCTTTATTATTTCGTAAAGACTGCTTTGATTTTCGAGAAAACACTTGGGCCTTTGACGTCCATGGTCATGAGCGGAACCGATTCGCCGAGCAGGCGGCGGGCGATGTTGCGATAGCCGAGTGCGGCACGGTTGTTTGGATCCATGACGACGGGTTCGCCGCGGTTCGAGCTGGAGATGACACTTTCATCATCCGCTACGATGCCAAGCAGGTCGATCGACAAGTGAGTCGTGATTTCGTTGATGTCGAGCGCTTCGCCCGCTTTCATCAAGTGCTGGCGGATGCGGTTGATGATCAGTTTGGGCGGCTCGAGATTTTCTTCGAGCTCCAGCAAACCGATGATGCGGTCCGCGTCGCGCACTGCCGAAATTTCCGGCGTCGTCACGACAATCGCACGATCCGCTCCGGCAACGGCGTTTTTATAGCCTTGCTCGATGCCGGCCGGGCAGTCGATGATGACAAAATCGTAATCGTTTTTCAGTTTGCCGACCAATTCCTTCATTTGTTCCGGATTGATGGCGTTTTTGTCGGTTGTTTGGGCAGCCGGCAATAGGTACAGCATGTCCTCGAACCGCTTGTCTTTGACGAGCGCCTGATGGACTTTGCATCGGCCTTCAAGAACGTCGACCAGATCGTAGATGATCCGGTTTTCGAGGCCGAGTATAACATCTAAATTACGCAAACCTATATCCGTATCGATCAAGCATACTTTTTTTCCTTGAAGAGCCAATGCAGTGCCGAGATTCGCGGTTGTCGTCGTTTTACCGACGCCTCCCTTGCCTGATGTAATCACAATTGCTTCTCCCACACTAGCTTCCTCCTTTAAATGTTGAAATTTGCGGACGCAAAAATCGCAGTTCCTGCAAACGGTCTATGATGATATGTCCATTGCTGTGCAGATACGCACATTCCATTTCCGGCTGTTC
>DATHVY010000089.1:0-4100 GCA_035461045.1 Planococcus sp. (in: firmicutes) | reverse complement strand
CGGCATTGCCCGCATCTTCTCTCCGGAAGACGGCCGCAAAAAAGGCTTGCAGGGAATGATTACGGAAATCGTGGAAGAATGTGATTTCTCAACGATTAAAGATGATTATTCTTTGGAGAACTTGTCGCCTGAAAATCCTGTCACAGTGGCGAACTTGATCACTGTCGCAGAAGAAGCCCATACTCGTGGCGGCGATACAGCCAAATTGATGGAAGCAGTCAGAAGCCAGTCGAAAAACACGCCGGTCCTAGGTATTACAGGAACAGGCGGAGCCGGAAAAAGCTCGCTGACGGATGAATTGATTCGCCGCTTCCTCACTGAACTGCCGGGCAAAAACATTGCCGTTCTGTCCATCGACCCGACCAAACAAAAAACAGGCGGCGCGCTCTTGGGCGACCGCATCCGCATGAACGCCATTTTCAACAAGCGCGTCTTCATGAGAAGCCTTGCTACCCGTGGCTCGCGCACCGAACTATCCGCAGCTCTCGGTGATGTGATTGATGTGGTCAAAGCTTCCGGTTTTGACTTGATTGTCGTGGAAACAAGCGGAATCGGGCAAGGCGATGCTGAAATCGCCAACTTCTCGGACGTTTCCATGTACGTGATGACAAGCGAGTTCGGGGCTCCGTCCCAACTTGAAAAAATCGATATGATCGATTACGCAGATTTGATCGTGATCAATAAATTTGAGCGCAAAGGTTCAGAAGATGCCTTGCGTCAAGTGCAAAAGCAATTCCAGCGCAGCCATATGCGTTTCGAAGATAATCTAGACACAATGCCGGTTTACGGCACGATTGCCAGCCAGTTCAACGACAAAGGAACAAACTCCCTTTTCGCGGCATTGGTGACAATCGTCAATGAAAAATGTGGAACTGACTGGGAAACGGATTATGAGAAATTCGCGAAAACCCAAAAAGAAAACTTGATCATTCCAAACGACCGCCGCTATTACCTGCGTGAACTGGCAGAAACGGTCCGCAGCTATCACGCGAAAACAAAAGAGCAGTCGGCATTTGCCCGCCGCCTGTTCCAACTTGAAGGCGCAATCGAAGCAGTGAATGAAAAAGCTCCGGATGACGCATTGGTGAAATCACTGCAATCGTTGGCCGACGGAGTGCGTGATGAATTGACGACTGAGTCGAAGCGGATTCTGGAAAACTGGAATGCGTTGAAAGAAGCTTATGCAGGAGACGAGTTCGTAACGACCATGCGTGGCAAAGAAATCCGGACGATCCTGCGCACCGAAAGCCTCGCAGGCATCAAAGTGCCTCGGGTGGTTTTGCCGAAATTCGTCGACTATGGCGAAATCCTAAGCTGGGTTTATCTTGAAAACGTACCGGGTTCATTCCCTTATACAGCAGGTGTGTTCCCGTTCAAGCGTGAAGGTGAAGACCCGAAACGCCAGTTTGCCGGTGAAGGGACTCCTGAACGCACTAACCGCCGTTTCCATTATCTGTCAAAAGATGACGATGCGAAACGATTGTCCACTGCGTTCGATTCGGTAACTCTCTATGGAGAAGATCCGGATCACCGTCCGGATATTTACGGGAAAGTCGGAGAATCAGGTGTCTCGATCTGTACATTGGAAGATATGAAAATCCTTTATTCCGGATTTGACCTTTGTGCGCCTTCGACGTCGGTTTCGATGACGATCAATGGTCCGGCGCCGATCATCCTTGCGATGTTTATGAACACCGCAATCGATCAGCAAGTCAAGAAACGTGAAGAAGAGCTTGGCCGCACACTGTCAGTGGAAGAATTCACGGAAGTCCGTGAAGCAACGCTGCAAGTGGTCCGCGGTACGGTTCAGGCGGACATCCTGAAAGAAGACCAAGGGCAGAACACCTGCATCTTCTCGACGGAATTTGCACTTCGCATGATGGGCGATATCCAGCAGTACTTTATCGATCACAAAGTGCGCAATTATTATTCGGTCTCCATTTCCGGCTACCACATCGCGGAAGCGGGAGCGAATCCGATTTCGCAGCTGGCGTTCACGCTGACCAACGGCTTCACTTACGTTGAGTATTACTTGAGCCGCGGCATGAACATCGACGACTTCGCACCGAACCTGTCGTTCTTCTTCTCGAACGGCCTGGATCCGGAATACACCGTAATCGGACGTGTGGCACGACGCATTTGGGCGGTGGCCATGCGCGATAAATACGGCGCAAATGAACGAAGCCAAAAACTGAAATATCATGTCCAGACTTCCGGGCGCAGCCTACACGCGCAGGAAATCGACTTTAACGACATCCGCACGACGCTGCAAGCCTTGATGGCGCTGCAGGACAACTGCAACTCGCTGCACACGAACGCTTACGACGAAGCGATCACGACCCCGACGGAGGAATCTGTCCGCCGCGCGATGGCCATCCAAATGATCATCACGAAAGAGCATGGCCTGTCGAAAAATGAAAACCCGCTGCAAGGCGCGTTCATCATCGAAGAAATGACTCAGTTGGTGGAAGAAGCGGTTCTGTTGGAATTCGACCGCATCGACGACCGCGGAGGCGTTCTTGGCGCTATGGAAACGCAGTACCAGCGCGGGAAAATTCAGGAAGAGTCCATGTTCTACGAAATGAAAAAACACACAGGCGAATTGCCGATCATCGGCGTGAACACGTACCTGAACCCGAATCCGCAATCGGATGACGACATCAACGCCATGGAAATTGCCCGTGCAACAAAAGAAGAAAAAGAAATGCAAATCGACAAACTGCGTGCATTCCAGGAGCGCAATCCTTCCGAAGAAGCACTGGATCGGCTGAAAAAAGTCGCCAAAGGCGGAGGCAACATCTTCGAAGAACTCATGGAAACCGTAAAAGTGGCCTCACTCGGCCAAATCACCACAGCTCTATATGAAGTCGGCGGCCAATATCGCCGGAACATGTAAGAGATAGAAGGAAGGCCGCATTTCCTAAGCGAAATGCGGCCTTCTTTTCTTTGGTTTTCAATCTATGATCACTCAGCCATAAAAGAGCGGAATTTTGCCCCCCTCCACAAATTATTCTCTAAGTCGATTTGAATAGGGAACTTCTGTATAATAGAAGGAAATTCATTGCTTAATAGATAAGGGTGAAAACGTTATGCCGAGGTACGCACATTATATTTTGTTCACAATATGCATTTTCGCTGTCATTTTCTTGTACAATCATGCGTTTGGATCAATTCCACTGCTAATTGTGTCCATCTACTTGTTTTATTTCGGCTGGAGGCAGCTTGGCAAGAGAAAAAAGAATACACGGTAGCGGAGCGGAGAGACTTTGTATATAATGGATTAAGTTAAGGATTAAGAAGGGACGTGCAATGAATGAACATCCGTGAATTATCACATGAAGAGTTAGTAGAAGAGTCGTTTGTCGACTTGACATATGCATTGTTGCAAGAAACACACGAAACGAAAACCTATAAGGAACTCGTTGAACAAATCGAGACATTGCTTGGTTTGGAAAAAGAGGAAATGAAAGCTCGCCTTGTTCAATTCTATACAGACATGAACATTGACGGCCGCTTCCTGATTCTTGGAGAAAACCGTTGGGGCCTTCGCGAATGGTATCCAGTGGAACAGATCGAAGAAGAATCCGCACCGACCGTAAAAATCCGCAAGAAAAAAGCGAAAGTTGCCGGCGATGTCGGCTTTGATGACGTGGAGCTTGAACTCGATGACGAGTTGGACTTTGAAGATTTCGATGAGTCAGATGACGACGATGACGATGACGATGATGATCCAGTCATTGTACCGCCGATCGATTCGGATGCACTTGGATTTGGAGTCGAAGATGACGACGAAGACAAAGAAGACGTGGATGTTCTTGTAGAAGACATGCATGGCAACATCATCGACGATGAAGATGACGACGAAGAGGACGATGAAGAGGAAGATTTCGACGAAAAGACAAAGTAATCAGAACTTTTTTTTACCTTGACTTCTCTGGCTGGAATGGATAAGATTTTATTGGGCTCCTTAAAATAGGAGAGATATTCGTACAGTCTATGCGCTTCCCCTGCTTGCTGCAGGAGGGGCGCTTTTTTATTTTTGGCTTTGTAAATCACCCTTCCCAACAATTGGGGTGCAATCATTTATACTAGGTATATTT
>DATHVY010000088.1:0-14324 GCA_035461045.1 Planococcus sp. (in: firmicutes) | reverse complement strand
TCTGTTCGTTAAAATTGAAGAGGTGAAATTTTTTGAGAAGCGGAAATCCAAGTTTGAAAAAAGAAGCATTTGAGAAATTCGATAATATCGGCTCCGGCCAGACGATGACCATCCAAGGAACGGTCAACAAAACTTTGATTCTGATGCTCCTCGTGCTGGCCACATTCGTCTATTCCTGGAACCAGTTCGTCAGCAACCCCGGAAGCGCACTGCCACTCATATTAGTTGGGGCAATCGGCGGCCTGATTGTCGCCCTGATAACCATATTTGTCCCGAAAGTCGCGCCGTTCACTGCTCCGCTTTACGCGTTATTGGAAGGATTATTCCTCGGTGCATTATCCGCCCAATACGAGGCACAATACGGCGGCATCGTCTTCCAGGCCGTCCTTCTGACAATGGGCGTGCTGTTCAGTTTGTTGTTCGCCTATAAATCCGGCCTCATCAAGGTCACACAGAACTTCAGAATGGGCGTGGTCGCTGCCACAGGTGCTATTTTCCTCGTCTACATCATTTCGTTTGTCGGCGGCTTTTTCGGATTCAATATCCCGCATCTGCATGAAGCGACCCCGATCGGCATCGCCATCAGCGTCGTCATTGTCATCATCGCAGCGTTGAATCTTGTGCTCGACTTTGACTATATCGAACATGCCGCTGCCAGCCGAGTCCCGAAATATTTCGAATGGTACGGAGCTTTCGGCCTGCTGGTCACATTGGTGTGGCTGTATCTCGAAATTCTTCGCTTGCTGTCGAAACTGCGCAGCAGGTAACAGCAAAAAACGTCCTCCGGGGCGTTTTTTTTTCCGGTTTTTTCAGAGTCAAATTAGAATATGACGTCATATGTGGCTCGAGACAGCCTGTACGAACTTTTTGACTCCCTGGTCAATAATAGCTGTAAGCAAAGCCTGATCCTCAAAATTTGGTGTGGCTGTCAATGTGCATTCGATGATGGCATCCCGGTTGGCTTTATCATGAAACACATTTATTTCATCTGAAATGTCACTGTTTATGATAGCTTCGTATTTCTTTGCCGTATCCCTGTTCCGAGCGGAAAGCCATACTTCAAAGGCTCCTTTTTCGTGCAAATAAACAATGGCAATCTTAAGCCCTTTATCCTTTAACGATTCTGTCGTTAATGAAAAATAAGTCATATCCATATAACCTTGATACATATTGCCTATGTTGTTATCCGGGTATTTTTTGATGAAATCTGATCGCAGTTTTCCGATAAACTCTAATATTACTTTGTACGCAGCCTGTATTTCTCCCTGTTGCAAATGGCCAGTGTAATCCTTTATTAGTTGATTCACATTCTTCAGCACGTCCACCCCCAACAGTCTAATTCGCCTGTTTTTTGTTGATGTTTTTATTGCCCCCAGCCCGGTTTCACCACTAAATCAAGGCCTCCGGAATGGAGTTGGAAAAGCCCATGTCTGCTGGTCTTTCTGCAGTACAGCTAGTTCTTCTTTTTCATGCTATCTATCACGGCACCTAAAACCAGTCCAACTCCGGTCCCTACTCCAGCCCAAATGACATTGCCAGTAATTATAAGACTTAAGGCTGCCCCAATTGCAGTGCCAAATATTAAACCCAAACCGGTAAATGGTATTTTTGAATAGTCGTAATTGCTTTTTTTGTCCATCCAACTGAACCTCCCTTTTTATAAAAGCATCACAGACATCATCATTTTTTTACGATTTCCGCTTTTTCTTAGCATGAAAAAGTCAAGCGGTTGATGATCCCCGCAATTCAATCGCTGACCCTGATTACAACTATCTTTTTTCCATTTCGGCTTTCTATTTCCAATCTATTTTAACATATTTCAAAATTCAGAATACATATTTTCCCCACAACAAGGGCCAACACAAAAAATGTTGGCCCTTGTCTGGAATGCTCTATGAAATTTGCGAAATATCAACAAGTGAAGACGAATATTTTAGTTATTGCCCTCTTGAAGATGGAGCCCTTTTGAATCGGCTGTCGCCTCTTCCCCTTGCGCTTGTCCTTCAATCCGCTTGATGTCCCAGCGGATCAACAGCGAAATCAGGAAAGCGATCGAAACCAGGACAACGAAGACGTAGAACACCGGAACATAGCTGTCGGTCCGCTCTCTGATTTGCGAAACGATTAACGGTCCGATGATGCCCCCGAGTGACCAGGTCGTCAACAAATAGCCGTGGATCGCACCCAATTGCTTGGTTCCGAAAAGATCGCCGATAAATGCTGGAAGATTGGAGAATCCGCCGCCGTAGCAGCTGACAATAACCAATATCAACGCTTGGAATACCAAGATGTTGGTGATATTCGGAAGCATGATGAACGCAACAATTTGCAGCGCGAAGAAAATCGTGAAGACGGTTGGACGTCCGATATAATCAGAAATCGCAGCCCATCCAAGCCTGCCTCCGCCATTGAAAATCCCCATGACGCCGACTAATGTAGCCGCGCCTGCAGCAGATAATCCGATCAGCTCCTGTGACATTGGTGACGCAACGGAGATGATCATGATGCCGGCACTGACATTGATCAGCATCATCGACCAGACCATCCAGAAACGACGGGTTTTTACTGCTTCTCTGGCAGACAACTGTGCCAGGTCTTTTTTCATTACTTTTTTACCGGAATCGATGGCCTGCTGCATTCCCTGCGGCATCCAACCTGACGGCGGCGGCGCAATGTATGAAGCGCCCAATACGATCAGGATAAAATAACTGATTCCGAGCATATAGAATGTAGTGCTTACACCAAAAGATTCGATCAAGTTTGCTGCAACCGGCGCAGTAATCAGCGCACCTGCACCAAAGCCCATAACTGCCATTCCGGTAGCCAATCCTCTGCGGTCCGGGAACCATTTGACAAGTGTCGAAATAGGCGCAATATAGCCCACCCCTAATCCAAGGCCACTTAACAAACCGTATGTAAGAAGAAATAATCCAAGTGATTCGATCTGGATGGCCAAGCCTGCACCCGCCTGCCCAAAACCAAATAGGAATGCGGCCAGAATCGCTGACTTCCGGGGTCCTTTGTTCTCGACAAATCCTCCAAAGAATGCGGCCGAGATACCGCCGAGTGCCATCATGATAGTGAAAGCGTAGGTAACTTCTTTAGATTCCCAGCCCATTTCAATGCTGATTGGCGTCGTATAGACACTATAGGCATAAGCTGCCCCGATCGATAGCTGGATAGCAATCGCTGCTAGAGCAATCAGCCATCTGTTTTTTGTTTTTCCCATCGAATATCCTCCTATTCTGTAAAAATCCACCTCATTACTTGAAGAAGCAATAATTCAGAGAATACAGGCTTATTCAAGATAAAACAATAACTATTTTGAAAAGCAATAGTTTTTGCGGACCGAAAATAGCAAAGAAAACCAGTCGGGAGTAATGAAAAGTCCGATAATTATTTTTATTTTAGCGGAATAAGTTATTAGGAAATAACGATTATTTCATCCAATAGCTATTTTTCCAGCTCAATATCGTCCTGAAAACAAATTATTCTCTTCTTCAGCCATTGATTCTGCTGCTTTAATCACCATATATACCATAACAATCATTTTATCCGGAATTTTCAAAGAATTGCGTTACAGTAATTAAACAGCACAAAATAGTCACATTTACCCTAATCTGCCGTGTTGACATTTCGGCACTTCCTCGAATCACCGAAATGTAAACGCTTACCAATCATTTGCTTAAATCCTCACCACTGATTGATCCGGCAAGCTTAAGGGTTGAATAAATTAAAAGGAGAGATTCATATGACAACAGAAACAACAAAAGGTTTAGAAGGTGTAGTAGCAACCCAATCCGCCATCAGCTCTATTATTGATGACACTCTTACATACGTCGGCTACGATATCGATGACTTGGCCGCGAACGCAAGCTTTGAAGAAACGATTTACCTGCTGTGGCACCAACGCCTGCCGAAAGCAGACGAATTGGCGGAACTGAAACAGCAATTGACAGAAAACATGTCAGTACCACAAGCAGTATTGAATCATTTCAAAACATACGACATTAAAAAAGTGCATCCGATGGCGGCTCTTCGTACAGCAGTTTCGATGCTTGGCCTGTTCGACGAGGAAGCGGAAGTAATGGAACCGGAAGCGAACTACCGCAAAGCGATCCGCTTACAGGCAAAAATCGCAACATTGGTGACTGCGTTCTCACGCGTCCGCAACGACCAGGAGCCGATTGCACCGAAAAACGATTTGAGTTTCGCAGCTAACTTCCTATATATGCTTTCTGGAAACGTACCAGCGGACATCGAGGAAGAAGCATTCAACAAAGCGTTGGTGCTTCACGCTGATCACGAATTGAACGCATCAACATTCACGGCACGCGTTGCAGTTGCAACTCTTTCCGATGTCTATTCCGGCGTAACGGCAGCAATCGGCGCATTGAAAGGCCCACTGCACGGCGGAGCCAACGAACAGGTGATGAAGATGTTGACTGAAATCGGCTCTGTCGATAACGTGGAATCCGTCATCAACGAAAAACTGGCGAACAAAGAAAAAATCATGGGCTTCGGCCACCGTGTTTACCGCAAAGGCGACCCGCGCGCGAAACATTTGCGTGATATGTCCCAGAAATTGACGAAGATCCGCGGCGAAGAGAAATGGTACGACATGTCGGTGAAAATCGATGAAATCGTCACAGGCCAGAAGAACCTTCCGCCGAACGTGGATTTCTATTCTGCTTCTGTCTACCATTCATTGAACATCGAACATGACCTGTTCACGCCGATCTTTGCGGTATCCCGTACATCCGGCTGGCTGGCTCATATCCTTGAGCAATACTCCAATAACCGTTTGATCCGCCCACGTGCGGAATACATCGGGCCGGGCATGCAGACATACGTGCCGGTTGAAAAGAGATAAAGATAAAATGAAAAAAAGGCGGTTCCTGTACACACAGGAATCGCCTTTTTCATTTGTCCCGAAGAGACAATTTGTTGATTTCAGTTCGGCCCCACGGCCTGGGTGTTGCTCTTGCCAAGCGACCAGACAACGACCGGTATGAGCAACAGCGCCAGGAAGCCGCCGCCAAGCGACAAGACAGCAAAGCTGTAGCCCGCGACAACCATCCCGGACAACATCCCCCCCGCCGCTCCGGATAGCGCGACAAGCACATCGACCGTCCCTTGTGTTTTGGCCCTGGCCTCCGGCAGCGTCGAATCGACGATAAGCGCCGTGCCGCTGATCAAGCCGAAATTCCAGCCAATGCCGAGCAAAGCAAGGGCGAGTATCAGCATAGGAAGCGAGCCGCCCGGTGCAATTGCCGCAACGATTCCAGCCGAAAGAAGTGTTGCACCCGCCGCGATGACCATCGCCATCCGACCGATTTTATCGACCAATACCCCCGTCAGCAAAGACGGCAGGTACATTGCCGTGATATGGATGCTGATGACCATGCCCACTGCGCTGAGGCTATGTCCGTGATGGCCCATATGGACAGGCGTCATGGTCATGATGGCCACCATGACGATCTGCGTGATGACCATCACCGAGGCGCCAAGAAACACACCCCGGCTGTTGATTGCCGGTATGTCGGCAGCCGATCTATTCAACGCTTTGTCATCCTGCTCTTTTTTAACTGCAACGGCCTGTGCCACAAGCAAAGGATCCGGCCGCAGGAATAAGAACAGCACAAGAGACGCTGCAAAGTAGACAGCCGCCGCTAAAATAAATGGCCCCGCGAGCGCCGGAATGCTGATGGACTCGGCGAATCGGCCCATGACGCCGACAAGGTTCGGTCCGGCGAACGCGCCGAATGTCGTCGCCACCATGGCGATGCTGATCGCCTTTCCGCGCTGTTTCGCGCTTGCGAGATCCGTCCCGGCATAGCGGGCCAGCAAATTGGTCGCTGTCCCCGCTCCGTAAAACAGGAGCGAAATCAGCAGCATCAATATATTATCCGCAACGGCCGACAAGATGACGCCGACTGCCCCTGCCCCGCCGATGAAGAATCCTGCAGCGAGCCCGGGCCGCCGTCCGAATTTCTGCGACAGCTTTCCGACAAGATATGCTCCGCCTGCAGAGCCCAACGTGAAAAGGGCAGTCGGAATTCCGGCATAGCTCGTGTCTCCAAACATATCCTGCGCCAATAATGCGCCGACCGTAACGCCTGCCGCAAGTCCTGCGCCGCCCAGAATCTGCGCAAAAACCACGACCCATAAGGTTTTCCGGTACAGCTGCTGCTGCATTTCCGGCGATTCCGCATATTGCCTCATCAACTCGGAATTCCCCTGTCCCGAATCGTGATGTTTATTCCTCTGTGACATGAAGCTTCCTTCTTTCTGTATCTCTGTTTTGTATTAGTATGCGCCTGAAGACAGAATTCAACAATACCCTAAATAAAATAGAGGGATAAGTCCGGATGGAGCGAAGTTATATACTATCCCATTTGCGGATGAAAGATTGTTCCCGCTTGCCGCTGCTGCCGCCACGGCGCAAAAAGAGCTGTACATTGCCAGTCTTAAACCTATTTAAAAGGAGTGACGAACATGGATGAAAAAGAATTTACACCGTTCAAATCCTCTCCAGTACTTCCGATTTTCGAAAAATTTTCAACCGCTCGCGATGTTTCGCTCATCTACGGCGATCCGATCGAGATGCATGGCAGGACCATTATTCCGGTAGCCAAAGTCAGCTACAGTGTCGGAGCAGGGGCCGGCAGCGGTTTTGAACATGAAGACAAGGATTTGGCGTCTCCCGGCTTCGAAGAAGTTGAAGGCGGCCAAGGCGAAGGGGCTGGCGGTTCTTTCCAAATCAAGCCAGTGGGCATTTACGATGTGACGGCTGAGAGGACCGTTTACCGGCCAATTGTGCCGATTAATCTCATCATGCTTCTGCCGCTCATGATGACCGGCCTTGCATTTTTAATGGCCCGAAGCCAGGAGAAGCCCGGCCGCACGGACCACAAAAAAAGAGGCGGCATGCGGGGCCGCTGCCGCTGCAAAGACAATGGGCAAGGCAAGAAGATGAAAGGCATGGGGCATAGCGATTAAGCGAAGTTCACCCTATTTTGGATATGCCAAAAGCCATCTGGAAATCAATTGATTTCCAGATGGCTTTTTATCGGCCGAAGCGCTGTTCGGCGGCTGATTTCCAATATTTTTTTGTATCAGCGGAATAGTATTGCAGGCTCCCCAGTTAATATAGTAGGAACCCGAATTTTTCAAACTCATATTTTGCGTCATTGGCGTCTATTGCTGAACCACTTGCCCCGTCCTTTTCAGCTGCTCTTCCATATCATCCAGCCACTTGATGCATTTCCCCTGGAGCCAAGGAAACGGGTGATAATACAGCGGATGGCTTTTATAAGCCACACCGTTGACCGTTGCCAACTCCGATAGGATCGTATAGGCTTCTTCGGCGGCTGGACGGATCGCTGGCTTTGTTCCCCACCCTGCGATAATCAGATCTGTTCTTTCTACACAATCCATCAGCTCGATGTACCGGTCAATCGAAAAGATACTGTGGCGGCTGTCATCCATTACTTTCATGAATTTCTGGCCTTCTTTATACTCATCAAATTTCCCGGTCCTAATATCCGTGAGATTGATGATCTCGACCAAATTCCAGTTCCTCCGCTCCATCAGCCGCATCAGCTGATGCATCGTGTTATCGGGTGTTGCCGGTAAAAGCGGCAAGTTGTCTGCTTTTCCGGTTAACAAGGAAATAGCATCTTCCCCGTCCACCGGAAGACATCTCCCCGGATTCAACAGCACAAACAAGGCATCAGCCCTATCCCATTGGTGCCCCGTTCGATGGATGGCAGCACGGCTCCGGCACACATGCGTTATGCCGTTCGTCTCCAATTTGTAAAAAGCGGCTTCTGTAGAAAAAACTCCTTCCAATTCCTTTGCTGATTGAAACATACGATTCCTCCTTCAACATTTTTTTCCTTTCTGTTGAGGCATCGGCTAAATGAACGGCAAAGAGATCCGTCATTTCACCTTACCAAATAGAACATATGTTTGCAATAAATAATTACATAATTCAAAAAATATTCTTCGGGGTGAATCAAAGCCCTATTTTTTTGCACAAAAAAACTTATTTGAGCATCGTAATTGCCCAAATAAGTTTTGATCCCATCAGCCAGCCATTAAATGTCGAACTGATATTGTTTTACAATATTCTCAAGTTTCAACGCTTTCGTCATGTCACCCTGGATTTTCAGTTTGCCGGTCATGAAAGCGGTCATGCCATTCAGTTTTCCTGCCAGGAATTTGTTGAAATTTCCGTAGGACATGATCAACGTACAATCGGGATCACTTTCAGCATCTGTCAGGATTTTCGCATTTCCCTCTTTCAACTGCAACTGAAATACTTCGCCGTCAATTTCAAATTGGTAGACCGTATCCATGCCTGAAATCGGTTCTGGATTGCTGTTGATTTCCTTTTCAATCTGTTGCCTTGTTTCAGATAATGTTGATAGTGTCATTCTGTTTCATCCCCTTTTATAATTCGTTAAGCCATTAAAAATCCGCCGTTGACGTGAATGCACTCCCCGTTGATGAAACTCGAGTCATCCGATGACAGGAACCGGGCGACAGATGCCACCTCATCCGGTTTTCCGAGGCGGCCGGCCGGTGTCAGCATCAACGCCATCATTTGGATGTTTTCAGGCAGATCCTTTGTCATTTCGGTATCGATTTGTCCCGGTGCAATTGCATTTACTGTAATATTTTTCCCACCGTTTTCCTTTGCCAGTGATTTTGTGAAACCGAGAACGCCGGCTTTCGATGCACTGTAATTTGCCTGGCCCACGTTCCCCCAACTTGAAACCGAGGAAATATTAACGATTTTTCCATACTCCTGCTTCCGCATCCGAGGAATAACGGCCTGGCATGTATAGAACATCGAGTTCAAGTTAACATCCATGACAGAATGCCATTGCTCTTCTGTCATTTTATGAAAAATGGCATCACGCGTGATACCGGCATTATTCACCAGAATATCGATTTTTCCGAAACTGCTGTATATTTCTTCGAAGACCCGTTTCACCTGTTCACCGTCAGTCACATCGCATTCAAAAGTGAAAACCTGATCTCCTGCAACATCCCATCTGTCCTTAAGTTTTTCTCCATTAACATCCAATACTGCGACTTTTGCACCGTCCGCAAGGAAACGTTCAACAATCCCCGCTCCAATGCCCTGTGCGCCGCCAGTCACGACAGCAACTTTGTTTTCCAATACATTCATTCCCCTCTTACTCTCTATGAATATCCAAAGGTGAGGCCATCTAACGATAGGCACCTCATACCATTTCTACTAAAAACTGCCTGATTCCTCCTTTTTTTCGTTATTTTCTGTAAATTGATTGATTACAAATAAACTGAGCAGCATTTAAAAAGGAAACATAAACGGTTTGTCTCCAGCCGTTTATGTTTCCTTTCATTTGTTATTCTTGCTCTTTTTTCGAATCATCTATCCAGACTTCGCCGTTTTTGTAAGACATCCCTTCCGGATAACGGAGATCCATTACTCCATCTTGAGTTTCCTGCGAAGGCGGTCTTGTTATCAGTGAAACAACAATAATCGCAATGATTGCTGCCGTTGCGCCAAACACTCCTGCACCCGTATCGATGATTCCCAGGATACTCAAACCTGCAAATCTGGAAGCAAAAATGTAACCGAGTGTCACTACCAGACCGGTTACCATCCCTGCAATAACACCCGGTCCATTTGCCCGTTTCCACCAAACGCCTAAAATAAGGGCCGGGAAGAACGTGCCTGACGCCAGCGCAAAGGCCCATGCGACAATTTGCGTAATAGCTCCCGGCGGATCCAATGCAACAATTCCTGCCGACACGGTTGCAATGATGATAGACCAGCGACCAACTAATAACCGTTTTCTTTCGGACGCATGCGGATTGATAGAACGGTAGTAAATGTCTTGAGACAGCGCTGCAGAAATCGCGATCATTAATCCGCCAGCTGTTGAAAGTGCAGCGGCCATTGCTCCTGCAGCCATTAAACCGATGACGAACACACCCAGGTTGGCAATTTCGGGAGTTGCCATGACCACAATATCATTGCTGATCACCAGTTCCTCCCATTGTAAAATGCCATCACCATTCGCATCTGCCAGTGAAAGCGATCCGGTGTTGACCCAGGAAGTTGTCCAGGCCGGTAAATCTGTAATTGCAGAACCTGCTACTTGAGTCATTAAGATAAAGCGGGAAAACGCAGCATAAGCAGGAGCCGACAGATAAAGCAAACCGATGAAAAGCAATGCCCAAGCCCCGCTCCAGCGAGCCGCTTTCATTGTCGAAACCGTGTAAAAACGGACGATAACGTGAGGCAGGCCAGCTGTTCCCGCCATTAGCGTAAACATTAAAGCGAGAAACTGCCATTTCGTTGCCTCAGTAAAAGGCACAACATATTCTGAAATTCCAAGCTGAGCATCCAATACTTGAAGTTCGCTGACAATCTGGCCGTAAGAAAGCCATGGCAACGGATTATTGGTCAATTGAAGTGACATAAAGATAACGGGTATCAGATAAGCTGTGATCAACACGATATATTGCGCAACTTGTGTCCAGGTAATCCCTTTCATCCCCCCGACTGCAGAGTAAAAGGCGATTAGAGCCACACCAATCATTGTTCCAATGGCTGTATCAACTTCCAACAGTCGGCCAATAACAACTCCTGATCCTGAAAGTTGTCCAATAGAATATGTAAAACTGATGATGATCGTTGCAACAGCAGCAATCAAGCGCGCTGTGCCGCTATTATAACGGTCGCCAATAAATTCAGGAACCGTATAGCGGCCAGACTTTCTCAATTGTGGAGCCAACAAAAAAGTCAGCAAAAGATAGCCGCCTGTCCACCCCATGATATAGGCTAAGCCGTCGTAGCCCAAAAGCATGACGGTACCCGCCATTCCGATAAAAGAAGCGGCACTCATCCAATCGGCACCGATTGCCATACCATTAAAGATGGCTGGCACGTTTCTTCCTGCCACATAGAAATCAGAAGTCTTCCGCGCCATATTATAAAAGGCAATCCAGATATATAAGCCGAACGTTCCCAAAATCATGCCGAGTGATACGATAAATTGTGTATCCACCAGTTCTCCCCCTTTTAAAATAGCATCCAAAGCTTTAGATTTTCAGAAGATTTTATTCTTAGGTTGTAGGAAAGATCCTGTTGGTATTATCCTCTTTTCTTTACCTGATCGATGCCAAATTTTTTGTCGATTTGATCATTTACAATCGCATTGATGAACAACAGGAGGATAAAGATCAGAACCGCTCCCTGTGCCCCCATGAAATAGTGGAAAGGAAAGCCATTGATGCTGAAGCCTGACAATTCCTCCGCGAAAAAAACGACACCAAAAGAGGCTGTAAATCCTATTGCCAGGTAAATAATAATTAACGTGGTACGAAGACGAAAATAAGCATCTGCTTCTTTTTTATCAATCTTCCTCAAATTCTTCACCCCATTATTTTTGATAAGATCCCAATTAGACCGGAAAAATCAATTTTTGCTCATCAACGCAAACTAAAAATGAAACGGACCGTGTCTGTGAAAGGAAGAGGCACCATGATGATTTTCAGCAACATGAATGCAAAGATGGAAGCAAAAGGCACGAGAAAGTAAATCGCTTTTTTCTTTCTCAGCCCCAATATCACCGATGCAATTGTCACCAGCCCGAAAGATATAACCCAAATCATATAAACCTCCTTCTGCAAGCGCTATCATTGCTGCTCTTTAGTTCATTCGGACTTCCTTGTCTGATGAATATCCCCCTTATGAATGGAATTTTTTTGAAAAAGTATTATTTTCATTATTCTAAAAATTCACGTTCTTGTCAACTATCAATTAAAAAAGTGAAATAGAAAAAGCGGCTGAAGATATTTCTTCAGCCGCTTCTAATTTAAATGATATGCACTTCAATAATTTATTTTCAAGCACCCAGCAGCATTTGATCAAACGCGAACAACGCCTCGTTGATTTCATGGATATTGTAATTCTTCCGCTCAATGAAATAAAGAATAATCAGATCAAATTTATGGCTGCGCGACAATCGGTACCCCGCTGTTCCAAGCAGCTCTTCCGTTTCATACAGATCCAGTTGGAGCGCTATTGCAAATGCGACAATGGTCTTTTTCAACGGCGTGTATCCCGGGGAATTGCGAATCTTGGAAAAGAGCTTCCTGTCGATATTCGCTCTTTTATACGTTTCGGCGTCGGTCATGCCTTTCTCGTCAATAATACGGAGCAGGCATGCTGAAAAGGATTCGTCGACGTCATCAAGAAGATCCGCCAGACTGGGCTCCAGTTGGGATTCCAATCTAATTTCCTGTTCTTGGGTATACAAGCCGGTCGCTGGCTCGCTTATTTTCCGATACCGGAGATCCTTTTTCTCCAGTGCAGTCACTTCATTTTCATCAATGAAGGCTTCAATCGACTGGTAGAGTTTTTCACTGATTCCAAAAGATTGCCGGTCGAATACGACCAGAGAGACTTGCATTTCATGATTCAACAGAAAGGCTTCAATTTCTGAAATGGCAATCCGAAAAGCGGGTTCTTTCGGATAACCGAAGATTCCGGAGGAGATGAGCGGAAACGCGATCGATTCACAGCCGAGCCGATGGGCAAGTTCCAGGGAATTGCGGTAACAGTTCCGCAGCAGGGCTTCTTCGTTATTGGAGCCGCCTTCCCAGACAGGTCCAACCGTATGGATGATGAACTTGGCATCCAGCCCAAAAGCATCCGTATGCACCGCTTCTCCCGCATCACAATGGCCAATGCGGTCGCATGCCTGTTGCAATGCTTCAGGCCCTGCCGCATTAAATATGGCACCACAGACACCACCGCCCATTTTCAGGCTGGAGTTCGCGGCATTGACGATTGCGTCGGTTTTCATTTTCGTAATATCGTGGCGTACGATTTCCAGTGGCATGTCTCAATCCCCTTTCAGCTGTTATTGATTGCTGATATAAAAACCATCATTTGAGATCAAAGCAATAAGACATCAATTATGTTTCTTTACTTTGAAAATTTGATTTAATAAACCTTCGATTTTAAAGCTTGGAAAAGCAACTCTTTTCTTTTTTCAATGAATTCTCTGAAATTATTAAGGCTTAAATCTACATCAGGGATAAAGTGTTTATTGAAATAATCATTTTTCGATTGGGTATCTTTATAATTTTTATCAACCCATTCTACAAAGTTATGATCTGATTTCTCGATGTTTGGAATTCCTTCAAGCAGCTGGAGATTTGCAATTGAATCAATATGTTCCATTGCAAATTCTATATCCTCCTGGGATAAACCGCTCTTTGCTAACTTCTTTTTCTTCAATAAGTTCTGTGCATGGATATGATCCACATGAAATATGTTTCTAAAGTCCAGGGTCGGATATAGTAGAGCCAGTATGGAGAACGTATGCTTTTGGCCATACTTGTAAGTTAATAAGTTATACAGCTCATCATCGTTAAAAGTGAAGGATTTAGTTCCCCCTTTTAATTCTTCAATAATGAGTGTTAATGGGAACTCATTATGGTTTTGCAATAAGATTTTTCTGATTGGTCTAATTACATTATCCGGCTGTCCACTAAAAGCTTGTTTCAGCATCCCTAATACAAGCCATTTTTTCACGAGTTGTCGATCCTCTTGATACTGTTGGGATTGCAGGTACTTATGAGGCGATCCTTTTTTCAGCAAGTAATAAGCGATTGGGATAATGGCATTATTGGAAGTCAAAGTTTCCTGGTTATACCCGAAACTAGATACTAAATTGATGGCCAGTCTTATGGCTTCTTTAACGTCATCCCAATTTTTTTCGATTTTTCTCATCGCTTCTTTATTGAAATTATCGACTTTAAAGGCAATGTCGCTAAAGTCGCCAAGAACTAAACACGATTTAAGCACAAAATCTTTATTGAAATTAAATCCATTGCCAATTTGGTTAATCTCATCCACAAAGGAATTTATTTCTTGTCTAGCATCTTTGTCCTTCCACTGAGCAGTTGCTATCGATAGCAGCAAATCAGAGTAACTTAGCTTTGTTCCCCCACTATTGACACGAATAAATATATTTAAGACTTTTTCTAAATTCTGTTCCTCTTCCAGGAAATAGTTGATATTAGGTTTTTCATTTATTGCTTGGTAAAGCCTATGTAATGTTTCATTAGCAAACAAGGCCTTTTCTTTCTCAATCAAGGTTAGGTCATTTTTTATTAAAAATTGATTGATTTCAAAAAAGTCTGTAAACCCTAGAATATCTGCAACTTTAAACCAAAATACATCTTCATTGTTATTAGCAGCTTCTTCAGGCGTTAAAAACCAAAAATCATTTTTGGTGTCATACTCC
>DATHVY010000087.1:0-3231 GCA_035461045.1 Planococcus sp. (in: firmicutes) | reverse complement strand
TCGATTTCATTTTCTAAGGACTTGAGCGAGATGTACAGTTTTGGGCGGAAACAAGCAGGAAATGCCTTTACCAGCGGATTTGTGAAAGAAGATATCCGGGACAGCCTTTTTCAGCAGGCCGATTGCGCTGTTTGCAAATTGGAGGTATCTGAAAGAAGCTATTACAAAATTTGGGCATACGTAGAACAGATGGAGCGTGAGCAGGAGCTGTTCAAATACAATGTCAGCGGCTTGTTTGCGGTTGTGTTGAATTACCATTCCAAGCGGAAAGATGCCTATTTCTGCTCGCAATTCGTAGCGGAAGCTTTGGAGGCCGGAAATATTTGGGTAGCGGATAAACCTGCCGCTCTCGTGACGCCGCGTGATCTTTTCGACTCCGGCAGTACACCGATTCACCGCGGAGTTGTGCAACATTATCCTTTTTTCAGCCCGGTCAGTGATTGCGTGCAGGCAGATCTTGTGCTGGAGGCGATGAAATGAAAAAGGTGCTGGTGTTTCCATTGCTCAAAAGCATGCCTTCGGGGCATCATCAAGTGGCGGACGCGATTATTGAAAGCATCTATGCAAACTCCGAGGCGATCGAGTGCAAGAAAGTGGATATTCTCAGCGAATGGAGCCGGACGGTTGAAGGCGGCATCGTGAAAGCCTACCTGCAGTGGATTCGGCATTTTCCGGAAAGCTACTCCTGGACATACCGGAAATTCGCCTACCGCAGCAAAGGGGAACGCCCCCATAAAGCCTATGAAACGCTGTTTATGAGAAAGGTGCATGAGATTCTCGCGATTGAAAAGCCGGATCTGATCATCTGTACTCACGGCTTTCCGTCCTATTTCATCAACCGCTTAAAAGAGAAGGGCAGCTGCGATGTCCCGGCGCTCAATATTTACACGGATTTTTTCATCAACGATATATGGGGATGCAGCCACATCGACTATCATTTTGTTCCAAGCCGGGCGGTCAAAAATAAACTGTCATCCAAATACAGCATCGATCCAAGCCACATCTTCATCTCCGGGATTCCCATCTCAAGACAGTTCGAATCCGAAAGGGAAGCGGACAAAGGACTCGCAACACCCCCGTATCGGATTTTGCTGTCAGGAGGCAGTATCGGTCTCGGGAACATGGCTGAAATGCTTGATAGCGGGCAAGATGCATTGAACTGCCGGGTCAAGGTGTTGTGCGGAGCGAATGAAGACCTTTATGATGATGTCATGAAGCTGCCAGGCACTTTTGCCGAAGCCTATCCATACATTTACTCCAAGAAAGAGATGAACAGCCTTTACGAATGGGCGGATGCGATCATCACCAAACCCGGTGGGGTGACGGTGTCGGAAGCGTTGCGCAAACAAATCCCGATTTTCCTGTCCGGTGCATTGCCTGGACAGGAACAGATCAACCTCGAATTGCTCCACGACATGGGCTTGGTATTTCTTGTGCCTGAAGGGGCAGACGCATTGGAATTTACTTGCCGAACCCTCGGGGATCAAGACAAAATCCAGCGCTATCTGCAAGCTGAAAGCCGTTACGGGGATGGGCTTGAATTGAAGAATTCGGATGAGTTGTACGGAGCGATCGCCAAAATGTTGGAGCGGGGCTGAACGGAATGGATATCCAGCTGATGATCGAGCGGATTTACTCGTTCCTGGGAGAATTGGGGCTTTTCGGTTTGTTTATAGCGATTTTTTTGGAAGGAGCTGCCGTGCCATTTCCGGGCATCGTTTTTGGCCTGGCCTACGGTGGACTGCTGAACCTTTCGCCTGTCGGTATGGCTGGGATCGCTGCCGTAATGGCAACAATCTACAGCCTCTCCAGCCTGATTCCCTACTTTATCGGCAAAAAGCTGGAGCATCTTTTATCGCCTCGCATCCGCAAAGCGCTGGACAAAGCGAGCCGCATCTTTAAACGGTATGGCATCTGGAGTATCGCTTTATCACGGCCATTCGGAATCGGGAATTACATTTCCTTCATATCGGGCATCAGTCAAGTTGGTTTGGTGAAATATTTGGCCCTTACTTATGCAGGAATCCTCCCGTGGTCCTTTGGGGTTTTGTACCTGGGAGATTACTTGGATGGCAATTACGACCGATTCTTAGTGCTTTTTGATGAATATAAAGTGGAGTTCTACGGCACAGGTTTACTTCTTGCCATCTTGTTTACTGCCTATTCCGTATGGAAACACCGGAAGAACGAGTCTACATGATAAAGTGGAAGATATAAGCAATCAGAGAAGGTTTAAAGGGGGCCAGGACATGCCACTGGAAATCGTACGACATGATATCACAAAGATGAAAACGGATGCGATTGTCAATGCGGCGAACTCTGGCCTAAAGATGGGCGGCGGGGTCTGCGGTGCAATATTCAATGCTGCAGGACCCGAGGCATTGCAACAGGCATGCGACCGCATCGGCCACTGTGCTGTCGGCGAAGCCGTGCATACCGAGGCTTTTTCGCTCGATGCCAAATTCATCATCCACACGGTCGGGCCTGTCTGGGGTGGCGGTTCGAATAACGAAGAAGCGCTGTTGCGGAGTTGTTACCGTAATTCGTTGGAACTGGCCCATCGCCTCGGCTGTGAGTCGATCGCGTTTCCGCTCATCTCCACTGGCATCTTCGGCTATCCGAAAGAACCCGCTTTGCGGATTGCCATTTCGGAAATTGAAAGCTTTCTCATGAACCATGAGATTGGAGTCTCCCTGGTCGTATTCGACAAGCAGTCTTTCAGGATCAGTGAAAAACTCTACCAGTCGATCGCAGCTTTCATTGATGAAAATGAAGTAAGCGAATTGGAGAAAAGAGATACCCGGTATCGCAGGGTAAAAGATTCAGATGTCGTCTTGCAGGCTCCAGTAAGGGAATTAATCATAGAATCCCAAAAGGAAATGAGTCTGGAAGATCATCTGCTAGACGTAGACGAATCGTTTTCAGAGCGCTTGCTCCGGTTCATTGACGACAAGGGCATGACGGATGCAGCAACGTACAAGAAAGCGAATATCGACAAAAAGTTGTTTTCGAAGATCCGCAATTCTCCCGGCTATACACCGAAGAAAAAGACAATCGTCGCTTTTGCAGTAGCTCTGGAACTGGACCTTTCTGAAACGGAAGAACTGCTTGGAACAGCGGGTTACACCCTGTCGCGCAGCCATAAATTCGATTTGATCATCCTCTATTTTATTGAGAAGAAAAGCTATAATATTTTTGAAATCAACGAAGCCTTGTTCGCATTTGACCAAG
>DATHVY010000086.1:0-7655 GCA_035461045.1 Planococcus sp. (in: firmicutes) | reverse complement strand
ATTGGCATGTTTGACAATGGTCGGACCGGGAACGCCAAAAAGGGTTTTCGTTTCATAGTTGACGCCGGATGAGCCGAAAATCTGTTCCAGAGGCATCGGATGTTCGTTGTATTGGAGATCCACTTCGCCGTCGTGCTGATGATGAAGAACGTCATCTCTTGCTTTATCGTAGGCAATCACAAAAAGGACAGTGACGATCGCTTCCGGGTTGCTGCTCGCCATCTTCACCGCTTCACGTGCGGCCCGGATGGAATGCTCGGAGCCGTCCGCCGCGACCAGGATTTTGTTATACATATCAGTTCCCCCTTGCTGCGCTTGTGTTTGAAGGTGATGAACCGAAACAGAATCCGGTTCTCACATAAGTATTAAGTTCGACATATAATGATGGATTCCTTTTAAGTTATTCATTCAAATGCAGGTTTGACTGTCGGGTGAAGAAGATTTATAATGAGTTAAATAATCAAACCTGCGTTTGAATGAAGAGAGGTGCACAGGATGAAAGAAATTTGCGAAGTAACGAAAGTCCATCCGGAAGTAGTGGACAATGTCCAAAAGCATATGACCAATCTGTCCGGAGTCGCAACACTTTTTAAAGCGTTGGCGGATGAGACGAGACTCAATATCGCCTTTGCGCTGACAATCGAACCTGAAATGTGTGTTTGTGATATAGCCGCAGTAATTGGCTCATCGACGGCCACTGCTTCCCATCATTTGCGCTATTTAAAAGATCGCGGTCTGGCAAAATCATATAGGGAAGGAAAACAGATCTACTACTCATTATCAGACGATCATGTCCATCAACTAGTATCCATTGCCCATGAGCATGCGAAAGAAGGCGTTGAAATTGATGAAAACCTATCGTCTTGAAAACCTGTCCTGCACGAGCTGCGCGGCCAAATTTGAAAAGAACGTCCGTTCACTGCCAGACATTCAGGATGTGCGGTTGAATTTTGGGGCCTCGAAACTGACAGTCGAGGGCAATGTATCGATAGGGGATTTGGAAAAAGCGGGAGCTTTTGATCATATTCGAGTTTTTCCGGAAAAAGAAAAAGTGGTCAGGAAACCTTTCTTTAAACAACGGCAAACGATGGAAGCGGCCCTGTCGTTTCTATTGTTGGCTGCCGGAATCATTGTGTCGTTTCAGGCGAGCGAAACCCATCCTTGGGCGATCGGCTTGTTCGGTAGTTCGATGCTCATCGGTGGCTATCACCTGTTTTGGACCGGATTGAAAAATTTGAGCAACGTGCATTTCGACATGAAGACCCTGATGACCATCGCGGTGATCGGGGCAGTGATTATCGGAGAGTGGCGGGAAGGGGCGGTTGTCGTTTTCCTGTTCGCAATCAGCGAAGCGCTTGAGGCGTTTTCCATGAACAAAGCCCGCCAATCAATCCGTGGATTGATGGACCTGGCTCCGGCGCGTGCACTTATCTTGAGGCAGGGAGAATTGCTGGAACTCGAAACGGAGGATATTCGCATCGGCGATGTGCTCATTGTAAAGCCCGGCCAGAAAATTGCGATGGACGGAACGGTTTTGAGAGGGGCATCGTCGGTCAATCAAGCGGCAATCACCGGTGAATCGGTTCCCGCGCACAAAGAGCCAGGGGACGAAGTGTTTGCCGGAACCCTAAACGAAGAAGGGGCTTTGGAAGTCGCCGTGACCAAGCGGGTTGAGGATACGACCATCGCCAAGATTATTCACTTGGTAGAAGAAGCCCAGGCTGAAAAAGCACCTTCCCAGAAGTTTGTGGATGTTTTTGCGAAATATTATACACCTGCCATCATTGCGCTCGCCTTTCTTGTTGCACTTGTACCGGGTTATGTGACTGGCGATTGGCAGCTTTGGATTTATCAGGGCCTCGCGGTACTCGTGGTCGGCTGTCCATGCGCACTGGTGATTTCCACACCGGTGGCAATCGTCACCGCCATCGGCAACGCTGCCAAGCAAGGTGTCCTTATCAAAGGCGGCATCCACCTTGAAGAAACCGGCAGAATCGATGCTGTCGCTTTTGACAAGACCGGTACGCTGACAAAAGGCTATCCGGAAATGACGGACGTTCTTGCAGGAAAGGGATACTCAGAGACGGAAGTGGTGAAACTTGCGGCATCTGCTGAAATGATGTCGCAGCATCCGCTGGCCCGCGCCATCACGCGAGGAGCAGATGAGGTTTACCCATATGAAGATTTCCGTTCGGTCACAGGCAAAGGGGTCCAGGCCACCATTAACGGAGTGCCTATTTTTGCCGGCAGCCTGGATTGGGCGGAAGAACAGGGCCACAAGATTCCAGTGCGTTGCTGGTCCCTGCAGGAAAGCGGAAAATCGGTCATCGCCATCTTCTCATCAACTGAGTGGATTGGCTCGATTGGCATTGCCGATGCAATCCGGCCGGAAAGTCCGTCTATCATCAGGCAATTGCAGGAGATGGGAATCCGGGCGACCGTTATGCTGACCGGGGACCATCCGGTGACGGCAAACGCAATCGCTTCTCAAATTGGCATCCGTTCCGTGCGTGCCGGGTTGATGCCCGAAGACAAGCTTGCGGCCATCAAGCAGCTGCAGGAGGAATATGGCCGTGTCGCTATGATTGGTGACGGAGTCAACGATGCGCCGGCATTGGCCGCTTCTTCTGTTGGAATTGCCATGGGCGGGGCAGGGACGGATGCGGCCATCGAAACTGCTGATATCGCCTTCATGGCGGATGATTTGAAAAAACTTCCCTACACAATTCGACTTAGCAGAAAAACTTTGCGTATAATAAAGGAAAATATCATTTTTGCTTTAGGATTGAAAGCATTGGCACTGTTGCTGGTCATACCCGGCTGGCTGACTTTGTGGATTGCAATCTTCGCCGACTTGGGCGCTACGCTGATTGTAATTTTAAATGCACTTCGACTTGTGAGAGTTCAAAAGTAAGAAAAGCTTGGGGGATTTTGCGGTGAAGTTGACAGAGTGGACGATGGAAGAACAAGAACAGCTGATTCATTTCATGACGACCAATTCATGGCCTTTTCACGGGCATGAGCATCCGGTGCGGACATTGATCCAAAAGACGATTGAAGAAGGCGGCTACCAATCCGACCAGGTGACCACTTTCTGGATTGAAAACGATGAAGGCAACCAAGTCGGGCTGGTCAAGATCTTTGACTTGCAAGATGAGATTCCCCTTTTTGATCTGCGGATTGCGGATCCGTTCAGAGGAAAAGGCTATGGACCGAAAGCGCTTAAAATGGTGGCTGATTTCGTTTTTTCATTGCCGGAAAAGAAAATCAGGCTGGAAGGCAATACCCGGCATGATAACTTTGCCATGCGCAAAGCATTCGAGCGAACAGGATTCGTCAAAGAAGCTCATTTGAGACAAGCCTGGTTTTCGCCTAAAGAAAGCCGTTATTATGATGCGGTCACTTATGGCATGACGCGTGAAGACTGGCAGGCGGGCATCACGACACCCGTAATGTGGGATGATTCTCTGGAAGTGGTCAAGGAGAGGATTTTCAACCCGCTGCTGTTCGAATTTCCTGAGGAGTTCGAGTCGGAACGCCTGTTGATCCGCGCCGCTCGGAGGACCGATGCGAACCAAAGCTATGAAGCGGTGGTGCATTCACTTGTGGCTTTGCGGCCGTGGATGCCTTTTGCACAAAAAGAACCGAGTCTCGAAGAGGTCGAGTCGAACTTGATCGAAGCGGAGGCCAATTTCCGTTTGCGGAAGGATTTGCGTCTGCATTTCTTCTCGAAAGAAACTGGGGAATTCATCGGCTCATCAGGGCTTCACCGCATCGATTGGGAAGTTCGGAAGTTTGAAATCGGCTATTGGGTCGACAGCCGTTACGAAGGACAGGGCTATGTCAGCGAAGCAGTCGACCGCATTTCGCGCTTCGCGTTTGAAGAGCTGGCTGCGAACCGGATTGAAATCCGCTGTGACACCGAGAATGTCCGCAGCCGGGCGGTTGCAGATCGGCTGGATTTCCAACTGGAAGGCATCCTCCGCAATGATGCGGTATCCAAAATAGGCAATAAATTGCGGGACACATGTGTCTATTCCAAAATTAAGGCATAGAAAAAGAGACGGCATCAGGAAAATCCTGATCCGTCTCTTTTTCAAATGCTAAACGCCTTTTCTTCCACTAACCAAGTTGATCACTAAAATAATAGCGCCAATGATTAAAAGAATGTGGATTAAACCACCGGCAACATCCATTAGGAATCCTACTAACCATACTACAATAATAACTGCTAAAATAATCCAAAGTATACGAGCCATTTCTTTCACCATCCTTTCCGAGTGTCTAGTAATATCTACCCCTGAGCTTAAACCGTTAAACCTTCCGAAAACATTATTTTAAAAAATCGCCTTCTCCGCGCCGGTTGTTTGAAGGGAAGGGGTATAGTAAACTGAACATAGCCACGTTAGGGAGGAACGAATTTTGCCTACTCCAAGTATGGAAGATCATATTGAAATCATTTATTCATTAATAGAACAAAAGGGATATGCACGTGTATCCGATATTGCGGAAGCCCTGTCCGTTTTGCCTTCTTCGGTCACCAAGATGGTGCAGAAGCTGGATAAGGACGGCTACTTGATTTATGAGCGTTACCGCGGACTCGTGTTAACGCCAAAAGGGCAGAAACTCGGAAAAAGATTGCTGAAGCGGCACGATTTACTGGAACAATTCCTGCGCTTGATCGGTGTGGATGAAGAGCGGATTTACGGCGACGTAGAAGGCATCGAACATCATTTAAGTTGGAATTCGATCGATCGGATCGCTGACCTGGTTCAAGTACTGGAAGAAAATCCGGACTTGAAACAAAAGCTGCAAAAATTGCAGAACGAACAAACAGAACGTTAATCGATTCAGGAGGTTTGAAAGATGGCATTGCACCCAGGATTAAAAGCGAACTTACGGATAAAAGACCGTTCGTCTTCCCAGTGGATCCTAACAGATGGTTCCGGAGACGAAGTGCTGATGAATGAATCCGAAATTGAAGAAGGCGTTGAAATTGGCGAAGAAATAGAAGTGTTCCTATACCGGAATCGGCAGGGCGGAATTTCCGCAACTCCAATGATTCCCCATATTCTTCCAAGTGTTTATGGATGGGCAAAAGTATTGAAAGTATCACCGCGTGAAGGCGCGGTAGTGGATATCGGTACAACACGCGAAGTTTACGTGCTTCCCGCTGACTTGCCGGCCATACCGGAATTATGGCCGGAACAAGGAGATCATCTGTTTATGACTCTGCGGACTGACCGCTATGGTGATTTATACGGGCGCCTGGCGACAGAAGAAACAGTCAATGAGTTGTACGTGCCGGCACCGGAAGAAGTGTTCAATAAGAATTTAAAAGCCCGTGCTTACCGTTTACTGCCGGTGGGGTCTTTCATGCTCTCCGTTCCGGAGAATTACAGGATTTTTATCCACGAAACGGAACGGACAGAAGAACCGCGTCTTGGGGAAGAGAAGACGGTGCGTGTGATCGGGGTCAAAGACGATAAGACACTCAATGGCTCGCTGCTGCCAAGAAAACAGGACCGCCTGTCAGACGACGCTGAAACGATCCTGACCTTCTTGAATCAGTCAGGGGGGCAAATGCCGTTCACTGACAAGTCGACTCCAGATGAAATCCAGGAAATGTTCGGCATGAGCAAAGCCGCGTTTAAAAGGGCTTTGGGCACACTGTATAAAAACCGCAGAATCGTTCAGGAAGATGGTTGGACAAAATTATTATCTTAATGCAACCTTTTCAAATGACATGCGTACTAATTTGGGAAAGGGGCAATTAACATGAAAAAATTGATTTCTGCAATCACCATCTTATTTATGCTGTCTTTTATTCTTCCTACGATCGGGTCGGCGAATGAAGCAATTGACGAAAAGCTTGGTTTGCCAATTGTCGTTTACGGAGGAGATTTATCTGAAAGCGAAAAAAGCAGTGTAAGGGATAGCTTGAATGTTGCTGAAGAGACAGAAGTGGAAGAAATTGAAGTAACGGGGCAGGACCTTGTGAAATATATTAAAGACGGAAACCCGAGTGCGCGCATGTTTTCATCTGCAAAGATTACCCGCGAGGATGAAGGGCACGGCCTGGTTATCCAAATCGTTACAGCGGATAACATCACACAAGTAACGTCGGAAATGTATGCGAACGCCATGCTGACGGCCGGCATTGAAAACGCCAATGTGGAAATTGCGGCACCGCGACCAGTTACTGGCCATTCCGCGCTTGTTGGCATTTATAAAGCCTACGAAGTGAACGGCGAAGAATTGGATCCGGAGCGGACAGATGTAGCCAATGATGAGCTGACAGTCGCCACTGAAATCGCCGACAATGGCGTTGAAGATGAGAAAGTCAGTGAGTTGCTGACGGAAATCAAAAAGCAGATTGCCGAACAGAATCCGCAGTCACGTGAAGACGTGGAGCGGATTGTCGAAGAGCAGTTATCCAGATTGCAAATTGAACTTAGCCCAGAGGATCGGCAGTTATTAATCGATCTAATGGACCGGATCCGGCAGTTGGATATCAATTTCTCAGAGTGGTCGACTCAGCTTGAAGACTTGAGCACCAATCTTCAAGACCGGATCGATACCATCGTCAATGATGAAGATTTTTGGGAGAGCGTAAAAGCGTTTTTCAGAAACATCGCGAATAACATTCGCTCGATTTTCAACTGAACAACATAGAAACTGCCCTCACAAGTCTGCACCGCGGCTTTGGGGGCAGTTTTTTTATGCCCATTCGGAACTCGCAACAATTGCAGACGCAGCTTTTTGATGCTATGATTGGATTAATATCTCGAATTCAAGATAAATAAGGAGGAAACAAAGATGAAACTTGAAGGAATTCACCACGTTTCGGCGATTACAGCAAACGCGGACAAAAACCATGATTTTTTCACGCGTATTTTAGGGATGCGCTTAGTCAAAAAAAGTGTCAATCAGGACAATACATCTTCCTACCACTTGTTTTATGCGGATGCTGTAGGAACTCCTGGAACCGATATGACCTATTTCGATATTCCCATGGCAGGCAAAACCTATCCAGGGGTTTCGAGCATCAGCAACACGGCATTCAGGGTGAAAAGTGAAGAGGCATTGGATTACTGGGTGAGAAGATTCCAGGAATATGAAGTGCCTCACGGCCAGATCGAATTGAAATTTAATCGGCCGTCTTTGGAATTTCAGGACTTTGAAGGGTCGCGCCTGACGCTGACGGTGGACGATGGGAAAGGTATCCCTTACGGAACTCCGTGGACGCAATCCGAAGTACCTGAAGAATTTGCGATAGTGGGGTTGGGTCCTGTAAGATTGACTGTACGCAAAGCAGACAAAACGGCCGCCGTTCTAACTGGGATCATGGGCTTTGAAGAAATCGGTTCCTATCCTTCAACTGTAGAAGGGATGAAAGATATTTTTGTCTATTCGACAGGAAAAGGCGGACCCGCTGGCGAAATACATCTAGAGGAACGCACGGATCTGCCGCCTGAACGTCCGGGCAGAGGCAGTGTCCATCATGTTGCGTTCCGTGTAAAGACGTTCGAAGAATACAGCAAATGGAACGATTACTTGCGCTCGAACGGGTTTATGACGTCCGGAGAAGTTGACCGATATTATTTCAAAGCCATCTATTTCCGTGAACCGAATGGCATTTTGTTTGAATTATC